>NZ_JAUBQE010000008.1:0-152433 GCF_036701115.1 Microcoleus sp. Pol1C5
GCGATGAAGGCGATGATGTAGCAGATGGTGGCGCTCAGGAGGGTAGGAATCATCAAGACGCCGAACCAACCTACATAGATGCGGTTGTCGGTTGATGTTACCCACTCACAAAAGCGTTCCCAGACGTTGGCGCTTTCGCGCTGCTGTAAGGTTGTTGTCATGGTTTTATGATTGCTGTATTTGGTTGTCAATGTTCGGATGATGTTTATATTATTAACGGTGTTGTTAAGGTTTGTAAAGGGGTTGAGCGACAGTTAAACTGATGAGTGTGATTAGGAAAGCTGATGAAAGGAGAGACAGGGACGATCGCCCCCGCGCGAAAAGATATGCCAGGGTGTTCTTAGGCGCACCTCAACCCTAACGAACAGGAGCTATGGGAGGTGGAGAAGGTAGGGAAACAGGAGCGAGGACAGGGGGAGAGGCGGGGATGCGAGGAGGTGGAGAAAGCCTGAACTGCTGGAGTTGTTGCGGGGTGAGCGATCGCAAAATTCTCAGTCCAAGGGTGTCTCTGGAGATGCTTAAAGCGTAGGATGGCTCCAAATACGGGCGGAAATTGGATTTGTTGTTCAAATAGCTTTCCATGAAAGCTAGGCTGAGTCCGCTGAGGTAGCGGCGGGCTAAAGCTGGTTCGGGCCCGATCGCCTCTACTGGTGGCAGAAAGAGGCTTTGAGGGGATTCCTCGATCGTTGAGAAGTGAGTCCCGTTTATCATCAATACCAGATATTTGTTGAGCGATGTCAGCCATGTGAACGGTTGAATTTGTTCGAGCAAAGCGGGGGCGACGGTATCGGCGCTGCCTGCGATTACCATGACTGGGATTTGGATTTTGCTGAGGTTTGTTTCTCCCAGAATGCTGCTGACGATCGGGTTGATGGCGATCGCAGCTTTGATGCGCGGGTCGTCGAAATTGTACTGGTTGCGCTCTAGTCCGCGGGCACGGCACTGCAACAGTAGGGAGAGGTTCCAAGTATCGTTTTCGAGTCCGCAATCTTTGTCTAGCTGTGCAAAATTAATCTCCGCCCCGCCTAATGCTAAAGCCGTATAGCCCCCGAAAGACTGGCCGATGACGCCGACTCGCTGCAAGTCGAGCTGCCCTTGGTAGGTCGGATCGGTTGTAGAAAGTTTGGTTAAATAATCGAGCAGGTCTTTGATGTCGAGGGGGCGGTTGACAAATTCTGCTGGCTCTGCTACTTCGCTGGCTCTGCCTGTTACTAAGTTTTGGATTTGTTGGGCGTTGCTGCCGGGGTGTTCGGGGACGGCGACGGCAAAGCCGTAGGAGGCTAGGTGTTTGGCTAAATATTGAAAGGAAATGCGATCGGAACCTAAACCGTGGGAAATTACTACTACAGGAGCCGGTTGGGGGCTGCCCTGCGGCAGGTAAATATCCATATCAAACGTGCGAGGGCGATTTGGACTCGTCAGAGTTACCGATGATTTTTTCCAAGTATAGGGGCCTGGTAGCTGGGGCTGCTGCATTTCGGCGGGCGGTATGGCGGGTTCAGAGGCTGCTTGTGCTTCCGACAACTGGGCGACTCCGGCGATCGTCTGATTGGAACGGTTGATCAGGGATGTCAGCTCGTTGGCGATACCCAAGCCGCGAGCGATGTCAATCCTGATGCCATAAGTGGGGAATTTCCGCAGCACGTTGAGAATTGTCAGACCTTCTGCATCTGAGGCTGCTAAAATCAGGGCGGCTCGGATGGCATAAAATCCGGGCTGCCTAGCTTTGGTTTGAATTACTCGGCCCAAGCGTTTGAGCAGCACTTCTCCTTGAGGCGTGTAGAGGAATTGGGCGATCGTCACGTGGCTGATTTCAGCTTTCGCTTGCAGGGCGCTGCGAATCTCAGCTAGCTGAGATTCTTTGATGTACTGAGCGAAGCCGTCCAAGTTTGAGTCTATTTTCCCTTCTTTGGCGAAGAGTGCCAGAGATTCTATGGGAACTGATTCTTCTAGCGGCCCGTAAGTTACGTAAATTCGCTCGGCACCCATTGCCGGTGCGGCGGTGCAAACAGCCGTGAATGCAAACAATCCTAGGTATTTTGGGGCGATCGACCGCCGAGTGCGAAGGGTAGCAGTGGAGAGACTCCGAAACAGACAGTTCATAACTTTCACACCTAGGACTTCTAATCATTAGTCGGTGAAACGATGTAAATTGTTTCGCCACTTTTTAATGCCGAAAATCGCTCTGTTGGTTCGGATGCTTCGGAAATTAGGTTATCTTGGGAAGCATAGCCTTGAGAGCAATTTTCTGATTTGACAAGACTAGCTGAAATTTAAAATTCAACGCCGAGGGGTCAAACCTGTTGGAATGCCCATTGATTATTTTTTCAGCTATCGGGACTTAGACAAAAACTGAAGCCAAAATAGCTTCCAACCCAAATAGAGAAAAACTTTTAGCTCGAATGGGCATGAATCTATTTATACCAAAGGTTTCAGGCATTTTTAGGCGATCGACCTCTTTCTATTGCCAGCGAGGGGTTGGGGAGCCTAAAGCGGCTCGAAAATGTTTAAGTCCCATTATTATGCAAGATATTTTCGATCAAGTTTGTAAGTACAGCCTGAGTGAGAGAATTTATGATGTTCAATGCAACTGCTATCCTGATTGACGCTTTTGTGCAAGAGCTGCAGGCCGGCTACCGTCGCACCTACGGCAAGTACAAGCCTGACTACCCTGAAATTATCGCCTGGGCAGGGACTATGGCTCTGGAAAATATCGCTAACTGCGATGCTCTGTACCACAATGTGGAACATACAATGCTCGTGGCTTTGGTGGGACAAGAGATTCTCCGGGGCAAGCATATTCGCGAAGGGGGAGTGTCGCCGGAAGATTGGCTGCACTACCTGATTTCGCTGCTGTGCCACGATATCGGCTACGTCAAAGGTGTTTGCCGCCAAGACCAAGAAGCTGTGGGACTCTACGCTACGGGTATTGACGGGGGTATGGTTTCGGTGCCGATCGGCGCAACTTCTGCCAGTTTAACTCCTTATCATGTCGATCGAGGAAAACTCGTAATTGACGAACGCTTCGGCGGCCACACATTAATTGATGCCGAACAAATCAAGCGCAATATTGAATTGACGCGCTTTCCAGTTCCTGCTAGCGAAACTCATCAAGACAGAAACAATTATTCTGGACTCGCTAGAGCTGCCGATTTGATCGGTCAGTTGAGCGACCCAAATTACCTGCGAAAAATAAGTGCCCTGTTCTACGAATTTGAGGAAGTCGGCACTAATAAAATCTTGGGATACAAGTCTCCGGGAGATTTGCGGCAAAATTACGCCAAGTTTTATTGGAATGGAGTTTTTCCTTACATTCCAGCAGCTTTGAACTACTTGGAATTGACCCAGGGAGGCAAACAGATTATTGCCAATCTCTATGCCAACGTATTTCAGGTTGAACACGCTGAACCGATCGCTTTCAACAAGACAAACGCTCAAGAATTCATCAAATCCCGCGCCGCTGGCAACTTGAACGGCGAAAAAGATAGTGATAACCTTCAACCTTCTATGTCCGGGGAAAACAAGAAATTTAGCGACTTTTTCGATTTGAATTTGTGATGAATTAACCAGCCTTCTGCTGAAGCAAATCAAGCGAGCCAGAATTAGGAGATTTTTTTAATCGAGTTGCTGACTCGTCTTTTTTTTAGCTATAATAGAGCTAATAAATCGATGTGTGTTAAGGAGAGTTATGTCATGGCAAACAACAACATTGAAGTCGTTTTTAGCTTTGATACTACTGGCAGTATGTACCCTTGTTTGACGCAAGTTCGTCGGAAAATTAAAGAGACCGTAACAAGACTGCTAGATGAAATTCCGGGCATTCGCATTGGCATTATAGCTCACGGGGACTATTGCGATGCTGGCAGCACTTACGTAACTAAACACCTCGATTTGTCAGGCGATGTCGGCACAATTTGCAATTTTGTTCAAAATGTAGAGCCAACTGGCGGTGGCGATGCTCCAGAATGTTATGAATTAGTCTTGCACGAAGCTCAGTCACTTTCTTGGACTCCAACTAATTCCAAAACATTGGTACTCATTGGCGACGACATCCCGCACGCACCCGCTCAAACTCCTCAAAAACTGAACTGGCGTCAGGAAGTAGATAAGTTAACACAGATGGGAATTACCGTTTACGGCATCCAAGCTCTCAACCGCCAGCACGCTACTTTATTCTATAAAGAACTAGCCGAAAAGTCGGGCGGTTTTCACCTCAATCTAGACCAATTTTCATACATTACAGATTTATTTTTAGCAGTTTGTTACCAACAGTCATCTAACGAACAACTGCAAGCTTACGAACAAGAAGTTGTCAGTCAAGGTCGCATGAGTCGCGGATTAAACAAGATGTTTAATACCATGCTGAACCGGGAAGGTGTTGCTGTTTACGAATCAGCAGAATTGCGAGCCGTAAAACCGGGGAGATTTCAGATTCTAGAAGTTGACAGCGAGATTTCAATTAAAGCTTTTGTTCTGGAGAATGGTTTGACTTTTAAAACCGGGCGCGGGTTTTATGAATTTACTAAAACAGAAACTATCCAAGGTAAGAAAGAAATTGTGCTGATGGACCGTTCGACAGGGGATTTGTTTGAAGGAGAAGCAGCGCGAGAAATGTTGGGTTTGCCAATGGGCGAGACAGTCCGCATCAAACCGAGCAATCTAGAAAAGTATGCGGTTTTTGTGCAAAGTACCTCTGCCAATCGCAAGCTGATAGGGGGAACTCGTTTCCTTTATGAAGTTGAAGATTGGGATCGTTAATTAATCTTAAATGTCCAAACAACAACCGCAGATCAATGCAGATAATGCTAACATCTCTCTTATCTGTGTTTATGTTATTGCTCTGCGGTTAAACAAATATATAGCCTTTCTCAGAAAGATGAGGTACGACTGGGCATAGGGCATAGGGCATAGGCCTCCGTGGGCATAGGGCATAGGCCTCCGTGGGCATAGGGGATACCTCACTTTTTTGAGAACCGCTATACACTTTCAAATTATTAATATGCAACCCGAAATAGAGCAGCAAATTCAACAGTTGAGGCAGCAGCTACAGGAAGCTAGCTATGCTTATTATGTTCTCGATGCGCCGATCATGCCAGATGAAGTGTACGATCGACTTTATCGCCAGTTGCAAGAATTAGAATCAGATTATCCGGAATTAATTACTGCAGAAAGCCCGACTCAGCGCGTGGGAGAACAGCCTGCTACTCAATTTTTTAGCGTCAAACACAATATTCCTCTCTACAGTTTGGAAAATGCTTTTAATTTTGAGGAGTTTGCTAAATGGCAGGAACGCTGGCAAAAGGTAGCAGGGGAGAATCAGCCATTAACTGCTGAATATGTTTGCGAGTTAAAAATTGACGGTTCTGCTTTAGCATTAACCTATGAAAATGGGGTTTTAGTTCGCGGTGCGACGCGCGGAGACGGCATTGCGGGAGAGGAAATTACTCAAAATGTTAAGACTATTCGCTCGATTCCTTTAAAGCTCAATTTAGATAATCCGCTGCCTATTGTGGAAGTGCGGGGAGAGGCTTTTTTGTCTTTAGCTGTGTTTGAGGAAATTAATCGGGAACGGGAAAAAGCTGGGGAACAATTGTTTGCTAATCCTCGCAATGCTGCGGCGGGTACGCTGCGGCAGTTGGATTCTAAAATTGTGGATAAGCGACGGTTGGATTTCTTTGCTTATACTCTGCATTTAGATGAGGGTAACGAGGAGAAAACGCAGTGGGATTCGTTGGAATTGTTGCGAAGAATGGGGCTTAAGGTAAATCCCAATCGCAAAATTTGCTATTCTTTGGATGAGGTTCGGGAGTATTACGAATATTGGGATACGGAACGGCGAAATTTGCCTTACATGACTGATGGAGTTGTTGTTAAAATTAATTCGGTTTTGCTGCAAAAACAATTGGGTTTTACTCAGAGGTTTCCACGCTGGGCGATCGCACTGAAGTATCCCGCAGCCGAAGTGCCTACAATAGTAGAAGCTGTCACCGTGCAAGTAGGGAGAACAGGGGCTCTGACTCCTGTAGCGGAACTCAAACCGGTGCAGTTGGCTGGAACGACGGTTTCGCGGGCTTCTCTCCACAACAGCGATCGACTTTCCGACCTAAATCTCCACATTGGCGATACTGTAATTGTTAGAAAAGCTGGGGAAATTATACCAGAAGTTGTGCGAGTTTTGCCGGAACTGCGCCCCCAAAATGCTAAACTTTTCCAAATGCCTAGTTGCTGTCCCGAATGCGAACAGCCTGTGGTTCGGGAAAAAGGGGAGGCCGTTACTCGCTGCATCAATACATCTTGTCCGGCAATTTTGAGGGGTTCGCTGATTCATTTTTGCAGCCGGGATGCTCTGGATATTAACGGTGTTGGGGAAAAGTTGGTGCAGCAGATGGTTGATAGCAATCTGGTGCATTCTGCGGCGGATTTGTACGATTTGACTGCGGAAAGATTGATGAGTTTGGAACGCATGGGTAAAAAGTTAGCAGAAAAGTTGGTAAGTGCGATCGCCCAATCGAAAAATCAACCTTATTCGCGGGTACTTTACGGCTTGGGCATCCGCCACGTCGGTAGCGTCAACGCTCAATTGCTGACAGAAAGGTTTGCAAATGTCGAAGAGTTAGCAGCGGTATCGGCGGCCTCGATTGAGGGGGTTTACGGCATCGGCCCGGAAATTGCTCAAGCTGTTTATCAGTGGTTTCGAGTTCCGGCAAATCAAAGTTTAATTGCACGGTTGAAAACTGCAGGCTTGCAATTGCAGTCAGAAGTAAAAAATCAAAATTTAGCTAGCACAAATTTACAACTGGCAGGCAAAACTTTTGTACTGACTGGAACTTTGCCCACTTTGAAACGAGATGAAGCTAAAGATTTGATTCAAAAAGCAGGAGGTAAAGTCACAAGTTCTGTGAGTGCTAAAACAGATTATGTGGTTGTGGGAGAAGATGCGGGTTCTAAGTTGGAAAAGGCTCAATCTTTGGGGATAGAACTACTTTCGGAAGCTGAATTATTAGAACTGCTATCGACACCATAAAGGATTGTCAAAAATCAATATATCTCTCTTTTCTCTTTCTGTGCGCCCTCTGCGCTCTCTGCTGTTGGCAAAAAAAGCGGTGATTAACTTCAGCCGTTTTCAAATAAAATCCCCAACAATTCTATTATCGTCGGTGCAAAATAGCCGATCGTGAATTGGGCAATACCTCAAAAGGCATAGAAATCGCGTTAGCGAAGCCCGCCCCTACGGGGGCTACGCCAACGAAGAGGTTCGCACTTGCTGAATATACACACTTCCCCGGCGGTGCTGCCCGAATCGGTTGTCGGTACAGGCTAGTTTTGCTAAAATTTGATAAAGTTTGCAATAGCGATGGCAATTGCCAGCTTAGCCAAATCCCAGCAATCATAGGAGATACATTATGTCTGAAATTCCAGCAGAACAAACACAAACAAACTTGACAACTCCAGAAATAACTACCGAAAGCTCAATTTCTGGGGTGGAAAACGTGAAAAATAGTTTTGGAAATGTCCTAAATAGTTGGAAATTGAAAGTAGGATTAGGAGTTGCTGTACTGTTTGCAGTGTCGTTATTTGCATTCTACTGGCAGCATATGATTGCAGTCGTAGGTATGAAGAGTTGGTCGGCGCGATCGGGAGCTAACCCAATCGAATGTATGGTAAGAGATACTAATAACGACGAGTATGTCAGTTGCAGCGCCCTCCTCGACCAGCAGATTGTCCCTCTTGAGTGCAGTTCGAGTTTGTTCAATATCGGCTGTCGAGTCAATTACGGAACTGCTGCCCCAAATCCTAGACAGACCAACCCTAGATAGAGCATCTCCGGGTTTCTGATAATTTTTGACTTGCTCTGACTGAAATACGGATACAATCCCCACAGGAGTCGCGGTGAGAAAAAAAGTTTGGACGTTAGTTCAAGCCCCCAGATTCATCTGTGGGGTTGTATTTAAAATCTAAAATTTAATTAATTGCCAGTAATAACCCATCATAAAACCTCTTCGTATTGAGGACTTTAGTCCTCATAAAAATCGCTGGGACTTTAGTTCTCATTTCAACCTAGAATGGTTGATTTTACCCAACACGAGCTAAAGTATGGCAGCTTACCAAGGACTTCCAATTAGAGTGAAACTGCTCCAGTAGTAAGGATGAGAAAAATTTTGGTTTTCTTGTTGTAGGTTAGTCGGTAAATTCAAGTTGCCCGCTGTTGTAACTAACTGCCCGTTTGCGAGCCGAACTTTACGAGCAATCATCGCCTCTTGAGCAAGTTGCAGAGTTTCTGCCTTAGTTGTGGCTCCTCGCAACTGGTGGTAAAATTCGCTCATCAGCCCCAAAGTGCCTCCATCGTCAACATACCACAAACTCCCTAAAGCAGATTTTGCGCCGGATTTGACTGCTAAACCTCCAAAACCTAATTCAGCTTCCCGATCGCCCAAAGCAGTTCTACAAGCACTCAATACTAACAAGTCTACCTGCGGATTGCGCCAATTCAAACTCTCCATGCGATCGAGCTGCAATTTGGAATTCCATAGTTGAATGTAGGAATTGCTTGGTTTTCCCGGCTGGAATTCAGCGTGAGTTGCTAGGTGAACGATCCGAAATCCTCCCTTGGCGTGTGCTGAGTTGAGATTATCTAAAGTGAAAGTGGAATTGAGGAAAGATGGGCTCTGCCACTGAGCCGAAATCGCCTGCAATTCGATCGGCACACTGGGCAAGGGCTGTTGGTCAACAAATTCTGACCTTCCCATTGCGAGCACGGTGGCGGCTCTAACAGCTTTATAATCGGTATTAGTCGAACTAAAACTTGGAATTAGGCTGAAACTGTATTTTTCAATCAAGAACCCTTTACCGTCGTGTAAAGCGGCAAAGGGCAGGCTCCGCAATCCGGGATCGACTGACAGTAATAAAGTTTTAATTCCTAAGTTTTCTAAGTCTTTTTCTAGGGGTGCGATCGCCCATTTATATAATTGCTGGGCGGTGGCTAGATAAGTGGTAGTAGTGCGTTTTGCGGGATTCGTGATTTCATTGCGAAACTCCTGGACGGTGGGGAATAAAGCTGCTCTATTGGCTTCTGGAACGCTGTAGTGAATCGGTCGCCCGACGGGAGGAACTAAAATTAGTTCCAGTCGATCTTCTCGCGAGACTATGTAGATAATACCAGACCGCTTGCCGATTTGCTGTTCAATATTTTTTAAAGTTTGTTGAAAGGTCGAAATCAAGACATTCTCCTCTGGAAGGTTGGGTTTTACCCCCAAGTATTCTCCAAATTCTTGATTCCTCATTTCTTCAATTCCCCAGACTATATTCTGTATGTCGTTGACTTCAAAAAGTCGATCGGGAGAGGGAAGATATCCCAGAACTAAATTAGGAGTAGGGTTGACTGTCGATCCTTGTTTGGATGCTGGTGAGGGTGGTACTAAATCGCTAGGTAATTTACTGGTGATAGTGCGATCGATGGTTAAAATTCGATCGGCTACACTACCGGGCTTGTCTAGCGATGAATTTTTGCCACGGCGTTGCAAGTCTCCTGCATCTAGGGTTGATGGTTGCCGTGCCGGTTTTGCTGTGGCTGCGGGCGATGCTGGTGTTGCTGGTGTGGGGACGGGTGCGATCGGGTTTAAGGACTCTTGTACAGATTCTAGGGCTGACGTTACCTGCTGATTTTCCTGTTGAATTCTCGGCTGATTGATGACCGTTTGCTGATTTTCCTGCTGAATTCTTGGCTGATTGATGACCGTTACCTGCTGATTTTCCTGCTGAATTCTCGGCTGATTGACGACCGTTACTTGCTGATTTTCCTGCTGAATTGCTTCCGTTACCTGCTGATTTGTTCCGGTTGTCAGGGGAATTGTCGGCGGAATTGTTTGTGGAACGGTTTCCGTTGTCAGCGGAATTGTTGGCGGAATTGTTTGTGGAACGGTTTCCGTTGTCAGGGGAATTGTCGGCGGAATTGTTTGTGGAACGGTTTCCGTTGTCAGGGGTATTGTTGGCGGAACGGTTGGCGGAATTGTTGGCGGAACGGTTGGCGGAATTGTTGGCGGAACGGTTGGCGGAATTGTTGGCGGAACGGTTGGCGGAACGGTTGGCGGAACGGTTGGCGGAACGTTTTCCGTTGTTGGCGGAATTGTTGGTGGAATTGTTGGCGGAACGGTTGGCGGAATTGTTGGTGAAATTGTTGGTGGAATTGTTGGCGGAACGGTTTCCGTTGTTGGCGGAATTGTTGGTGGAATTGTTTGTGGAAGTGTTGGCGTCGGGTCGATCGCGTCATCAGTCGAAAATGCAATATTACCAACACTACTAGAACGCGGAAACGACTGCGATGTAATGGTAGATTGTCCCGTTGTAATTGCACCCGCCGTACCGTTGCTAGCAGCATCCCCCACCACAAACGGTTGAATCGGCGTCCCTCCATCTCCCCCAGCGTGTGTAATTGCGATATTTCCGCTACCTGTGCCGCCAGCAGTAGAAATGCTAGCAAATCCCGTCGGGGAAAGTGGTGTGGAAAAAGCACCCGTAGCCCGGAAAAAATTGCCTGTTATTGCTGTGACATCGCCACCGATGCCACCACTACCGCCTTGGGCATTGATAAACTCTACTTGAATATCGCCGATCGGATCTAAAAACACATTGCCGGCATTTCCGACTATACCGCTAGAGTTAATTTGTGCGGCCGTAATTGAAGTTATCGCCTTAACCGTTATGTTTCCGCCACTGTTGCCCGATGTATTCAAATTGCCTGCGGTGAAATTGTTACCGCTTGTAAAGAGAATTTCTCCGCCATTAGTAGTAACATTTTTAACACTTATATCGCCCTTGGCAGTAATATCGACTTTGGCGGCGGTGACATCTCCCGATAAGTTGACTTTTTCCGTGTTTAGTGCTGTCAATTGTTGCGCGTTAATTGTCGAGTTTCCTGTCACATTGCCAGCATTGTCGATCGCAAGATTTCCTAATTTGCTGGTGGCACCCACCGAACCGTTGAAAGTGATGCTGCCGCTACCGGAGGCTAGAGTTAAGTTGCGGGCATTAATGCTGTCACTGTCGATCGCCCCCAAAGCAATATTTCCCCCTGCGGTACTAAATACCGCATCCTTTGTCAAAACCAAAGCATTGCTAATATTAATGTTGCCGTTATTCGTCGTAACATTCCCACCTAATTTAGTATTTAAAGCCGTAACGTTAAAACCAGAATTGCTTTTAACATTTCCGATAAATTCCGCATTCGCTGAAGTAACATTCAAAACAGACAATGGCGTTGTTTCGCCGATATTTCCTTGCAGCAGCACATTACCATCCGCGGCATCTAAGCCCAACAGATGATTGCCGTCGATTGCACCTTTTATATTAATACTACCAACGCTGCTTTTGAGATTAACCTGGTTTCCTAGTTGAACGTTGCCAGTCAAATCTATATTTTTAGTTGTATTGATGCCATAGTTCAAATTAATGCTTGAACCTTGGAGAGCAACACTGCTGCTGTCAAGTCCGGTGATAGTTCCATCAAGTGCGATCGTACCAGTTCCCGTTTGAATATTTACTGGGTCTAAAAATGTGAGATTATAGGGAATACTAATATTGGCGCTGCTATCCGATCGCCCGATGGCGATCGAGCTAAATCCATTTTGAATCAAATTAAGTTCCGATGCAGTCAAATCTAAAGCGCTAGTATTGTTATCAATTCCGCCAACCACAATATTTTGTCCGGCTGTTGCGGGTTGCAGCGTTAACGCGCCAGTACCAGAAACATTCCCAGAAAAATCTATTTCACCTGCCGTTAATGTCAGCGGGTTACTACCTGCCGATAAACTAGAACCGAAAGCAATAGTTGCATCTCCGAGTGTAAAATTTACAGGAGCTTTTAATGTCACCGGGCCGCTAAAACTAATGTTATCATTAGTTGTGACTATATTTCCGCTAACCGCAACAGTTCCAGCGCCATTTTGAATAAATGCACCGTCTAAATTCAGGTTATTCTCAATATTGAGATTTACCTTATTGGTGACTGTGAGTGTGCCGTCATTGGTGGTTGTTACAGTTCCTTTTAGATTGACATTATCAGCCGCAATACCCAGATTGCCAGCTACGTCAACTGTATTGTTAAAAGTAATGTCGCTGCCTGAAAGAATCGAGTTTTTGGCAACAGTGACAGCATCTGCATAAGTTTGACTGCCGGTTGTAGTGACATTGCCACCTAAAGATATCTTGCTGTTGGCAGTTAAATTAGTGAGAGGAGTTGTTTCGCCGATCGCACTTTTGAAGGTAAGATTACCGCTAGCCGCCTTCGCCGTCAAATCGCTGGTACCATCAACAGTATTATTGAAAGTAATGCTGTCACCTGAAATAATCGGATTGTTGGCAATTGTAACTGCGTCTCCGTAGGTTTGACTGCCTATTGTAGTGACATTTCCCTTGATTTGAGTTGTGCCACCAATATCTGTAGTCAAACTCGCGGCATTGACTGTTTGATTAAATGCGGTTGTTCCTGTAGAGTTAGCTGTTAAATTGCCGATCGCATTTGTTGGATTCCCAACTGCACCATTGAATGTCAGATTACCGCCAACCGCCTTCGCCGTCAAATCGCTGGTGCCGTCTACAGTATTATTAAAAGTAATGCTGTCACCTGAAATAATCGGATTGTTGGCAATTGTAACTGCATCTCCGTAGGTTTGACTGCTGATTGTAGTGACATTTCCCTTGACTTGAGTTGTGCCGCCAGCATCTGTAGTCAAACTCGCGGCATTGACTGTTTGATTAAATGCGGTTATTCCTGTAGAGTTAGCCGTTAAATTGCCGATCGCACTTGCAACACCAACTGCACCATTGAATGTCAGATTACCGCTAACCGCCTTCACAGTCAAATCGCTGCTGCCGTTAACAGTATCGTTAAAAGTAATTTCGCTGCCTGCGAGAATCGGATTGTTGGCAATTGTAACTGCATCTCCATAAGTTTGAGGGCCGGTTGTAGTGACATCGCCCTTAAGTTCGGTTGTACCGCCAGCATTGGTGGTGAAACTGGTAGCCTTGACAGCATTAAAGGTAGTTGTACCAGCACTTTTGACGGTGAGATTTCCTAATACTGTCGCGTCGCCGATCAAACCTTTAACCTCAATTTTTCCAGTACCTGTTTCTAACGTGAGATTGCCAGGGCCATCAATGTTATTGTTAAACAGAATATTGCCACCTCCTGAATTGCCATTGCTGACTAAGATGCTATCTCCAACTAAAGTATTGCCGTTAATTGTAATATCTTGAGATTGGGTGGTAATATTGCCATTCAGGTTATTAGTTGTAGCATTCAGAGTAATTGAAGCATTATCAGTTCCCGAAATCGATTGGTTGGGATTTACAGAAATAGTGCCTTGAGTATTGAAAGTCACAGGATCTGCAAAATATACTGGCAAATTCTCTACAGTGATATTGCCTGTAGTAGTGTTCCCTCCGAAAACAATGGCACTAAAGCCATTACGCAATGAGGATAAAAAAGGTGCTCCTATATCGATCGCCTGCGGATCGAAAGGAAGTCCAGCCTGGAAGCGAATTCCGACATTCGGCGAAAACGGCTGAATAGAAAAAGTGCCTTTACCCTGCGCGGAACCTGCTCCCGAAAAGCCAATCTCATTGCTGATAATGCTAATATTTCCAGTACCGGGCAATCCATTAGCATCAATGCTATTTATCCCAACTTCATTGGGAGTGGCGATCGCGATATCTCCACCTTCACCGGAACTAGAGCTAGAATTAATTACTCCTGAGTATGCAAAAATGTTGCCGGTTTGACCCGTGAGTGTGATTTTTCCGCCATTGCCAGCAGTAGAACTGGAGTTAAGATTGCTAGCATTAATATTGTTGCCACTGAGTGTAATTAAGCCTCCATTTCCGGTACTGGATGTGGTATCAATTGCCCCAGCCGTCGTATCAATATCGCCATTAGTGCTGGTAAGGGCGATCGCCCGTCCGGGATTTCTCATACTACCAACGGTAAGATTGCCTGTAGTTTTAATTGAAAAATCGATCGGATTCTTAACATCGAAAGAATTGATTGTTGTCAGGGAACGTAAAGATTTTGGTTCCCCTATTAGCCCGTTGACATTAATAACGCCTGTTCCCGCAGTCAAAACTAGGTTGCCATCGCCGTCAACCGTTCCCCCAAAATTAATGTCGCCTGCATCTGTTAACCCAGTATTGAGAGTGACATTAGAACCCGTACCGAGAGTGACTTGCTCACCAAAGGTAATATTCTGTTCGTTGGTGAGAATATTTGCGTTTAAGTTAGTCGTTGGAGCCTTAAAAGTAATTGAAGCGTTATTTTTACCTGTAATGTTTCCATCGACTGCTATGGTGGGAGCTTGCATTGTGACGGGGAAATTAAAAGTAACACCAGGGGGGTCAATTGCGATCGCCCCCGTCCCATCCGTCCGCCCAATCGCCATTTGCGAAAACCCTTTTAACGTGTTGAGTTCCGCCTGAATCAGATTCAAAGGAGGAACGTCAGGGTTGTTCTGAGTACCGCCTATCAGAATACCTAAACTCGGTGTCAGCGGCTGTAAAGTAATAGTGCCCTTGCCATTGACTTGAGTCGTCCCTAACAGTTGAATTTCATCGCCCGTCAAAGTGACATTGCCACCTAAAGCCGCATCAATTACACCGCCAGTGAGGTTAATTGGAATGGAATTGTTGTTAGCACTTCCCGTGAGGCTAATATTACCCGTTCCCGTAGCTTGCACCGTTACCGGCGGTATGCTGGTGTTTAAGTTAATACCGTAGCTGCTAAATGCTGTCCCTACAGCGGTACCGGTTAAAACAATATCTCCATTCTCCGATCGTACGGTGCCGTCGTTGAGCCAGATCCCGGAATTAGTGCCCGTCCCTGCACTGCCCGTACCCGTCAACGTCACCTTTCCCAAGCCTGCGGTTTGGACTGTAGCACCAACATCTATATATATGCCTTCGTTCAAAGCCCCTGCCCCACCGCCTGTACCAGTCAGACTGACATTTCCAGAGAGCGCTTTCACTGTGCCGTCCACAAGTCGTATCCCTTGATTGCTATCAGTCCCATTGCCCCCAACACCGCTGAGAGTCAGATTCCCGGTGCCTGTGGACTCCACCAGCCCTTCCACCGAAATGCCCATGTTGTTGCCCGCGCTTCCCTGACCTGTTCCAGTTAGGGCGATATCTCCATTCTGCGATCGCACTGTACTAGGATTATCAATAGTTATCCCTTCATTGCTGCCCGTCCCATTTCCCCCCGTCCCGGTGATGGTGACAGTCCCGTTCCCCGCCGTTGACTCCACTGTAGAGTTGATTATTTTAACGCCGGTGTTTTGGGTTAAAGTCCCAGCACCGTTACCAGTCAGGTTTATATTTCCCCCACCCCGCACTGTACTGTTGTTGGCAATAGATATCCCTGGATTATTAAATGTCCCGTTCCCGCCAGTACCGTTGAGAGTAATAGTCCCTGTCCCTGCCGATTGCACTGTGCTGGTGCTAATAGATATCCCTTGATTACCATCCGTCCCGTTCCCGCCAGTACCGTTGAAAGTAATACTTCCTGTTCCGATCGATTCCACTGTGCTGGTAGTATTAATGTTAATCCCGTTGTTGTCGCTTCCAGTTCCGTTACCTGTGCCAGTCAGGGTGATATTTCCATTAGCTGAAGTCACCTTAGACGCGCCTGTAACAACAATACCTTCATGGGGGGTGGGGATGAATGGGTTGGTTCCGCTAGTACCATTGAGAGTAATATTCCCGCTGCCAATAGTTTGTAGTGTGCTAGCACCCGAAATCAAAATACCATGATTGTTTGCTGTCGCCTTTCCTCCAATACCATTCAGGTCAATGTTTCCACCCCCGGCATTAAGTGTGCTGTTCTTGAACTCGATTCCCGGCCCCAACCCAAGATTCCCCTGACCATTACCCAAGAAATTACCACCATTAGTATCGATCGTCGAACCTAGGATACGGACAGCACCACCGTTTAGATTATCAGTATCCGCATTCAGAGTAATATTCCCTCCCTGAGTGCTGATATTGGTATTATTAATGTTAATATTATTATTAGCATTCAGAGTTAGGGAATTACTATTAGCCCAAGAAATCGGAGCGCTGACTGTAATATCGCCTTGGTTCGGAGAAGCCGACGCAGTGGAAATAGTCACATTTCCCAAACCTAGCTGTGTTTGCAGCGTCCCATTATTAATTGTAGAAGTAGCAGCAGAGGGCGTAAATGCTCCCCCTGCTAAAGTGCCGCCTGTATCCGCACCTGTACTAATAGTAATATCAGTAGGATCTAACAATAAGGTTCCAGCAATCCCAAAGGTCGATCGCAAATCAACTAATCCTTGAAAATCCAGCGATTGCTTTCCCGAAACTTCCACAAAGCCGCCATTCCCAGAAAACAAGCCACCTCTCGCCGTAATATTCCCATTAAAGCGAGTAGTTTCATCAGCCCAAACTATCACTCGCCCGCCATTCCCGTTACTAACAGCATCAGCATTAATTGTCGAATCGCTGCTGACAAAAGTCCGCGAAGCATTGGGCACAGTCCCCAAACCCTGATAATCTCCGCCAATCAGTACATTACCGCCACCGTTAATCCCAGAAGCATCGATCTTGCCTGCAATAACTCCTACTTTGTCGCCTAAAATATTTACAGTACCGCCAGTGTTGCCAGAGACATTGAGAGTGCCAGAGGCGATCGCAGTTCCCGCAGTTACCGGCACAGCAACATTCCCTGTCAACACAACTTCGCCATTAGGATTTACCGTCAAACCCGTCGCCTGTGCCACACCTTTTCCAGTCAGCAACTCCGGCAAAGATAACACGGGCTGCGTCCAATTGTTCGGCAGAGAACTTTGGTTAACTGTCGGCTGAATATCCAAGCTCAATAAATTTCCAGCTTGACTAATCCGCACCAAATTGTTACCCGGTACGGCGCTGATCAGAATATTGCCGCTAGGCGCATTTACCTGACCATTATTGACAACCGTACCGCCAATCAAACTTAAACTTTGACCGGGTGTCACCGTCAGATTGCCTGCATTAACAATGCTTCCCCCTTGCAAATTTGTAAACGCAAAACTATTCGGTGTCCCGATTAATGTTGCCCAATTATTATTGCCGATCGCACTAAACCACTGATTGTTCCCAAAACCAATCCCTGTCGCCGTAGTAGCATTAAAAGATCCCGGCACGTTCAGACTCGCATTCGGCCCGAAAATCATGCCTGCCGGATTCATTAAAAATAAATTAGAATTGCCACCCGTAACTTGAATTAAGCCATTTATTAAAGAAGGATTACCTCCAGTAATTCTTCCTAAAATATTTTGAATATTGGGATTGATCAGAAAGTTAGCCGTTTGAGCCTCGCTGAGGCCAAACTGAGTAAAACTGTGAAAAAGATTAGCCCCATCTCCGCTGAATGCCCCCCCGGAAATGTCGTAGCGGTTGCCGTTGGGAGTAACAACTGTGTTAGTGCCGTCCGCTGCAGGGGCGATGGGTTGCGCGTTTGCCGAACCCGCCGCTGCACTCAGCCAGCTAACAATGAATAACCATCCGAGCAAATGTAGTCTGTTGGCTGTCATTGTGTTTAAAGATTTTGCTTAAAGTGCGATCGTATTTCTTTATCCTATTTTTACTCATAAAAATTACTCATGTCAATATGAGCCACCTATTTTGGGTTGCCGAATAATTAGGATGGGACCAGGAAATGTATGTGTTTAATTACTAGAATTTACGTAGGAACAGTTTTTTTACTACAAGTCAGGCGCGGGAAATGAAACTTAGTTTATTGTTTCGACTTTCACTGCTTCCCTGACCCAATTACCTTAAAAAAACCAGGTTTATTCGTCCGGGACTGTGGGGAAAAATATGGCACAGAATGCGAGGGTTAGGGGTTTAAAAAAATTGGAATTTTAGTCAAAACTACGTAAGTATCGATCGCCTGTTATACAGCTTGCTTAGAGTGGCAAAAAACTCGCTCAAGTCCCTACTCGCGGTCGCCGCCGCTGCTTTCTGCATAGGCAAAGCAGCTTGCAGCCCGCTTTCAGGAAAACGAACCGAACAGCCGACTTTCTCTCAAAAACTTTATATTTTATAGATGAACTTTACCAAAACTTTATAAAGGTCGAGTAAAATTTTTATGTATTTTTGATGAAAGCCAATATTTGCAAGTCTTGCACTCAACTTTAGACCGTTACCGAAACAAAGTAAATGTAGTAGGTTGGAAGTCTAGGCAGGATGAAAATCTTGCTCTGACAGATTAAACTGTGTCAATCTGGTGTCAGTGAAAACTCTTAGAAGAAGCACTCATTTACTCCAAAACACCCTTAAGTGAGATCTATATGTAGATTCACTGGTGTGGAGCGTCTTCTTTAGGTTTGACGATCGTCCTAAATATAGCAGGCTCGCGATCGTCGATTCGCGTCACGGGAACATGGCATTTAGTGCATTTTGTGCCTTACTACCTAACAATACTGGAGGAATCAGGGTTATGACTACCTTAACGCTAGTCAAAAAAACATCTTTTACAGTCGTCAGCTTGGCAACCACAATGTTGTTCAGCATCTGCACGCCCGTCCGAGCTTTCATGTTTGGCACTGGCGGCATCCAGTTCGATCAAGATACAAAGATCAACTTTAGATTCAACAACTCTGTCAGCCCTTACCAGTCAAGCTTGTGGGTGGCTCAAGCTGACCCACAAAACAATGGCTACACCAACATCGCCAGACTGTTTTACGAGACTCAACCCTCAGATAACGGCTCTGCCAACAACTGGGAAGCAACCTTCGGGAACGCAGTCACCTCCGAAAACGGCTCCATCACCCAAACCTTCACATTTTTGCAGGATCAAATTTATGCCCTGCTGCTGTGGAGCGACACAGGTAGCGGCAGACCTTTCGAGCAATACGTCTCGTCGAGTACCTTCATGAACAGCCCCAACTGGTGGGCCGCCGGCACCCAATTCCGAAGAGAGGAATGTCTGGTGGCGGGATGTCAGCTTGCTGTGTTTGGTGACTTTATGCTCAACTACAATTCCAGCGACTCATTTGCAAACATCAACGGCGGTAAAGGCCCAGAGCAATTTTCATCGCTCACAAAGGCCCAACTTGCTAATGGCACACAAATCTCCTTCGACGATGCCAAACCAGGAACCGAGCTTGACTTCAAAGACTTCACCGTGTCGGCTGAGTTAGTCCCCGAACCAGTCCCCGAACCTCTCACAGTGTTCGGGACTATGCTGGGGATCGGGGCTTTCGCTGCAGCTCGCAGGAAAAAAAAGCGAGGGCAGTAACCATAAAAATGACTATTAACCAGCCCCATACAAATCTAAATAGTGCGTCTGTTCAGTGGTACTCTGAGAAATAGCATTTCTAAATGTTAAGACTTTTTCCATAACGGGAAAAATAGCATCCTAACAAAGGCACTATTCATGGTATCCACCGCAGAAAAAACGAACGTAGGCTACATCACCCAAATCATCGGGCCAGTTGTAGACGTAAAATTCCCAGGCGGCAAACTGCCCCAAATCTATAACGCTCTCACAATTTCCGGCAAAAACGAAGCAGGTCAAGACGTTGCCGTTACCTGCGAAGTTCAACAACTGCTCGGAGACAGCCAAGTGCGCGCCGTTTCCATGAGTACCACCGACGGCTTGGTGCGTGGCATGGAAGTAGTAGATACCGGGGAAGCGATCCAAGTTCCCGTCGGAATCCCAACTCTGGGCCGGATTTTTAACGTCATCGGTCAACCCGTAGACAACCTCGGCCCGGTTAATACTTCCGAAAGTATGCCCATCCACCGCAACCCGCCGGCTTTCACCGAACTGGAAACCAAGCCTTCGGTGTTTGAAACTGGTATCAAGGTGATTGACCTGCTCGCGCCCTACCGTCGCGGTGGCAAAATCGGTTTGTTCGGCGGCGCAGGCGTCGGCAAAACCGTGATTATGATGGAACTCGTGAACAACATCGCCAAGGCTCACGGTGGCGTGTCCGTGTTCGGTGGTGTGGGCGAGCGCACCCGCGAAGGTAATGACCTCTACAAAGAAATGATCGAGTCGGGGGTTATTGACGAAGAAGACCGCAGCAAGTCAAAAATTGCTTTGGTTTACGGTCAAATGAACGAGCCGCCTGGTGCTCGGATGCGCGTGGGCCTGTCGGCTCTGGCGATGGCCGAATACTTCCGTGATGTCAGCAAGCAAGACGTGCTGCTGTTCATTGACAATATCTTCCGGTTCGTGCAAGCGGGTTCTGAGGTATCGGCTCTGTTGGGTCGGATGCCTTCGGCTGTGGGATATCAGCCGACTCTCGGTACAGACATGGGCGACTTGCAAGAACGGATTACTTCGACTACCGAAGGTTCGATTACTTCGGTTCAAGCTGTGTACGTACCTGCGGATGACTTGACTGACCCCGCACCGGCTACGACTTTTGCTCACTTGGACGCTACAACTGTGTTGTCTCGCGGTTTGGCTGCGAAGGGGATTTATCCTGCGGTTGACCCCCTGGATTCTACGTCTACGATGTTGCAAGTTAGCGTTGTCGGCGAAGAGCACTATGGTGTTGCTCGTCAGGTGCAGTCTACTCTGCAACGCTACAAGGAATTGCAAGACATTATTGCAATTTTGGGCTTGGACGAGCTGTCTGAAGATGACCGCTTGACCGTTTCTCGCGCTCGCAAAATTGAACGGTTCTTGTCTCAACCGTTCTTTGTGGCTGAAGTGTTCACTGGTTCCCCCGGCAAGTACGTCAAGCTGGCAGACACCATTAAGGGCTTCCAGATGATTTTGGCTGGCGAACTTGATGAATTACCGGAACAAGCTTTCTATTTGGTGGGCGATATCAACGAGGCGATCGCCAAAGCTGAAAAAATGAAAGCTGACGCCAAGTAATTTTAGTCATGAGTCAGTAGTCAGTAGTCAGTCGTCATGAGTCAGTAGTTATTAGTTATTTGTTATTAGTTATTGGTTATTGGTAACAACTGACAACTGACAACTGACAACTGATAACTGACAACTGACAACTGACAACTGACAACTGACAACTGACAACTGACAACCGACAACTGACAATTTATGACATTAACTGTGCGCGTAGTGGCCCCAGACAAAACTGTTTGGGATTCTAATGCTGAAGAAGTAATTCTGCCGAGCACCACAGGCCAACTGGGTATCTTGAGCGGTCACGCTCCAATGTTGACAGCTTTGGATACCGGAGTGATGCGCGTCCGTCCCGGCAAGGAATGGGTGTCTATTGCTCTGATGGGTGGCTTTGCAGAAATCCAAGAAAACAAAGTTACTATTCTTGTCAACGGCGCTGAAAAAGGCGAAACCATTGATAAAGAAGCTGCTCGTACTGCTTACACCGAAGCAGAAGCTCGTTTGGAAAAGGCTACTAGCGGCACTTTGCAAGAGCAAATTCAAGCTAAGCAAGCAATCAAACGCGCGAGAGCTCGTTTCCAAGCTGCCGGCGGCACGCTCTAGCTCTAAGGATAGGAACACGGCTTTTGTAGTAGGGACACAACAATGTTGTGTCCCTACTCTTTTGCTCGCGTTGTGTCCCTAATGTTTTGCTAAACTCCCGCCTCGGACAATAGAGATTGCATTGTTTCCCAAGATAACCCCTGCTGAAGATAGCGGGGGTTATTTGGATTGTAGGGACTCTCCACGCGATCGACACTGACAATTTTGGCTTCCTCCGGCAAAACAGGAACATCTGGATCGAAAGCGGTCGATCGCGTCAGGGAGCTAGAAAAGCCTTTAAAAATAGCAATTTCATCGAATTCGCCGTCTATTTCGGCCTTGACGATTAAAACTTCGTGCGATCGTTTTACCGTGTATTGTTCCAAACGACGAGCAATAGAGTCAGCCATAGCAAATCTCACTTTCCTGAAATCTGCTACAATATAGCTTAATTTTGCCGCTAATTTCAGCGACAGATAGCTAATTTTTTATTTTTAATTCGACCTTTTTTAACAGCAGGAAGTAAGCGGACATAATATAAATCCTGTAAAAAACATCTGCAATGTTTTGATGCGGCCAAACATACTTGTCGGATATTCTATGAGCCACAGAAAGATTGGGTTTCAATTATCGTTGTCCCGTTGAATTTTTATTAAACAGCGTTTGGCTTGGGATATAAGCTGCTATTTATGCTAGTTTTTTGCTTGAGATCAGCTCTGGCAAGTGGCAACTCAAAGCTAATAAATAACTGTTTACTAGGCGGGAATTATAGTTAGTGGTTCAATTTTAGAGCGTTTGGGCTATCGAGAAAAATATATGTGCCGATTTGTCGATCGAGTCACAGTAAAAGGCAAAAAATCTGCCGTGTCGGTGTTTGAAATTTACGATCCAGAAACAGAACAAAGCATTGAAATAAAACAGGAAACTGCTGCTGAATTTCAGAAAGGTCTGGAGCTTTATTTCGAGCAAAATTTTACTGAAGCGCAAAAATTATTCAGTAAGATTTGCCAAAGAAATCCTCAAAATAGGTTAGCAGCAATTTACTGCCAGCGCTCTCTAAAGAATGGAATGTATGGAGTGCCTGAAGGATGGTCGGGGATAGAAGCTTTGGATGAAAAGTAGTGATACATATATATTGTATGTGAATATCGGTAGGGATAGGGCAATGCCTTGTCCAGCGCGGGGAGTAGGACACGGAAATGCCGTGTCCGTAGGGTTCGCTTTGACTTTTAATAATTTGGTATAAGATTAAGGATTGTAGAAACTAGAGCGGGTCTTCCTTGGGTAAGTTGTGTTTAAATACAAAATGGTTTATAATTTTTACCACCGCTCAGCCTTCGCTCCAAGTATTAACTGGGTTTTTCAACCTAAAGTAATGTTATGTCCACTCTTTCTCTCAAGCACTTAGTGGCAAAACTTTCAAAAAAAGCAACGCTGCAAACCGTACTCATAGTTCCGTTTGTCTTGCAAGTATTCGCAGCGGTGGGTATTGTGGGGTATTTATCATTTAGGAACTCTCAAAGAGCAGTAAATGACCTTGCCGATCAATTGATGGGGGAGGTGAGCAATCGCATCGAGCAAAATTTGAGAACTTATCTGGAAACTCCGCACCAAATCAATCAAAGCAAGCTGGATGCGGTGAAACTGGGTTTTGTGAACATGAAAGACTTGTCAGCTTGGGAAAAGTATCTGTGGCGACAAGTGCAATTATATCCTTATATCAATTTTACGTCGATCGCTAATCAAGATGGAGAATATCGCACCGGCGAAAAGATGTCGAACGGCACTTTATTGATTAACGCATCGGGCCCTTCTACAAATTTTGATTTTTATTCTTACAATACTAATGATACGGGCGATCGCACCACAGTAGCAGCCTCCGTCAAAAAATTCGACATCCGGCAGCACCCTTCCTACGCCTATGCGGCTCTAGAAACCAAACCAACTTGGAGTTCAGTTTATATATCCTTCCTAGAACCCACATTGATTCTCAGCGCCCTGCAACCAGTTTACAACAGCCAGAAACAGCTAGAAGGAGTATTAATTGCTGCGTTGCGTCTCGACAGTATAGGTCAATTTTTAAACAGCCTCAAAATAGGCAAATCTGGTCAAACTTTTATTATCGAAAGAAACGGCACGCTGCTGGCAACTTCCACACCCGAAAAACCTTTCCGCACCAAAAACGGTAAAAAAGAAGTATTTAAAGTTACAGAAAGCAGCGACCCAGTAACGCAAACTACAGCTAAATATTTAGAAAATCACTTTCACAACTTGCACCAAATTACAAAATCGCAGCAAATAAATGTTGAGATCAACGGCCAGCAGAAATTTTTAAAAGTCCTGCCCTTCCAAGACGACAAGGGTTTAGATTTGCTGATTGTCGTTGTCGTTCCCGAAGCAGACTTTATGGAACAAATTCAGGCCGGCAACCGAACTACAGTGTTGCTATGTCTGGCAGCTTTGGGCATGGCAAGTGTGTTAGGACTTCTCACTTCTCGCTGGATTATCCAACCTCTTATAAAATTAAAAAATGCAGCAATAGCTTTGTCTGAAGGACAATTTGACCAAACTGTAAAGCTCGATCGTTCCGACGAGTTGGGCGTACTTGCCGCTGCTTTTAACAGCATGGCAGCACAATTGCAAGCATCATTTACTGCCTTAGAAACTAAAAATACCGAATTGCAGCGACTCGACAAACTGAAAGACGAATTCTTAGCCAATACTTCCCACGAACTCCGCACTCCCCTCAACGGCATTATTGGGATTGCAGAATCTTTAATAGACGGTGCTACCGGACAACTGCCAGAATCGACAAATTTTAACTTAGCTTTGATTTCCTCATCGGGCAAAAGATTGTCTTCTTTAATTAACGATCTTTTAGATTTTTCTCAGCTCAAACACAAAACTATAGAACTGCAAATTAAGTCCGTCGGTCTTCGAGAAATAGTCTCTGTAATTGTCACTTTATCTCAGCCATTAGTAGGCAAAAAAAACTTGCAATTGATTAACTCAGTTGCTCCTGAATTGCCGCCAATAGCAGCCGACGAGAATCGCTTGCAGCAAATACTTTACAACTTAATCGGCAATGCGATTAAATTTACCGAAAGTGGCCGAATAGAAATTTCCGCAGAATTGGTAACGGGCAGCGCACAATCACCGTCTAATTCCCAATTAGCCATTACTGTATCTGATACGGGCATTGGCATCCCCGAAGATAAATTAGACCGAATTTTTGAATCCTTTGAACAAGCTGACGGTTCTACTGCTAGAGAATATGGCGGCACTGGTTTAGGGTTAACGGTTGCCAAGCAATTAGTTGAATTGCACGGAGGGCAAATAGGGGTATCTTCAACTGTAGGCGTCGGTTCCCAATTCATCTTTACTTTGCCCGTATCTGAGAGTCAGCCAGATTTTAGTAGCATACAGCCGCGTTTAACCGAGGGTTCTCCCATTTTAATCACTCCTGAATTCGCGGGCAAATCCTCTATAATAAATTCTCAGCTATCAGACAATAGCGACTTCCTAGAAAGTGAAAAACTCAAAGTTTTGGTGGTTGATGATGAACCCATTAATATTCAGGTCATTATCAACAGTCTTTCTCTAGCAAACTATGAGATAACTCAAGCGAGCAACGGCTTAGAAGCTTTAAATCTAATAGAATCAGGATTTAAGCCAGACTTAATTTTACTCGACGTAATGATGCCGCAGATGACGGGCTATGAAGTGTGTCGAGAAGTTCGCAAAAAATACTCGCCTTTAGAAATGCCGATTCTGATGCTAACGGCTAAAAATCAAACTACTGACTTGGTAGAAGCTTTTAACTTAGAAGCAAATGATTATGTAACTAAACCTTTTATAAAAAAGGAATTGTTGGCGAGAATTAACACGCAAATTCGCCTAGCAAAACTGAATGCAGCCTACGGTAGGTTTGTGCCACACGATTTTCTAAACTTGCTGGAAAAGCCGAGTATTATTGAAGTAAAATTAGGCGAAAATCAGGAAAGAGATATGACCGTGCTGTTTGCTGATATTCGTTCGTTTACGGCGCTTTCCGAACAGATGACACCACCTGAAAACTTTGCATTTATTAATACTTATTTGGGAAGGGTTAGCCCTGCCATCAGGAAAAATAACGGATTTATTGATAAATACATTGGTGATGCAGTCATGGCACTGTTTCCTACATCTCCAGAGGATGGTGTGCGAGCAGCAATTGATATGCAAAAAGAAGTGAATATCTACAACCAGCAGCGAGAAAAAAATGGCTTGTTTTCGATCGCGATCGGCGTCGGTTTACACGCGGGCAATTTGATGTTGGGTACAATTGGCGAGCGAGAACGGATGGAAAGTACGGTGATTGCTGATGCGGTGAATCTCGCGTCTCGTTTAGAAGGATTGACTAAGGTTTACGGCGCGGGCATTCTAGTTAGCGGTGCAATTATCGATCGCCTAGACGATCCAGAAAAATATAAGTACAGATTTGTCGATCGAGTAATGGTGAAAGGAAAGACAAATGCTGTGTCGGTTTTTGAAATTTACGAGACAGAAACAGAGGAAAGCATTGTACTTAAGCAGCAAACTGCGGAGATTTTTCAAGAAGCTCTCAATTTTTACTACGAGCAAAAATTTGTTGCAGCCCAAAAAGTATTTCAAAACATTTTACAAATCAATCCGGACGATCGGGTAGCAATGCTGTATTTCAAACGAGCTCGCAAGTATCGAATGTACGGAGCCCCGGAGGGGTGGTGCGGAGTGGAAACTTCGACGGAGAAATAGGGCGCGCACTGCCCGCCCTAATCTCTTTAAAAGATGCTTGCACCAACTTTAAAATATAGTTGTACAAACTCCTAATTTATTCCAAGTTTTGGGGCCGACAATGCCATCCGCAACGATTTTTTGTTGCTTTTGAAAATTGAGGACTGCTTGTTCGGTTTTCGGGCCAAATCCTCCATCAGTATTTACAGAAAATCCGCTGGTGTGCAAGAGCCGCTGGAGGTAGCGAACGTCCTCATTTTGGGTGACGCCATCGTTGCGTTTGAGTAGGGGAAAATAACGGCAGGGAGGTAATTCCATGTGAATTGCGTTTGTGGTTTGCATAGTTTGAGTCTCCATTGGTTGTTTGCAAGCTGTTTAAAAGTAGGGCAGCGGGGAAAAGATGTTAATTAATAGTCCTGAAGGCATTTTTGACGGGCATAAACGAGGTTTCGGTTTCGATCAATCACCAGATTTTTTAGCGTTTATGGGGGCGTAAAGGAAGTATTGCTGTGAAAAAACCCAGTTTCTTGCTACCCGTGCGCCTAGGATTAGTTAACTTGGATTTAACATCCGGGTTCACCTGTATAACAAGCGCCTAATAGACTCCAAGTTTGAGGGCCGACAATGCCATCAACAGCAATCTTATTTTCCTTTTGAAATTTGATGACTGCTTGTTCGGTTTTTGGGCCGAAGAATCCATCAGTTGCGACGGGATATCCGTTTTTAACTAAGGATTGTTGGAGATAGCGCACGTTTTGATTGGCAGTGGTGCTATTATTTCGTTTCAGTGTGGGCAGTGAAGAGCAAAGAGGCAATTGAGCGTAAATTGAATTTGTGGTTTGCATGGTTTGATTGGGGATTAGTGGTTTGCAAGTCGTTTGAACTTGCTATTCCCCAGTTGTAGCTGTGGGGGGAAGTGCTTTAACAGTCGCTTTTTATAGTGACGCTTATCTGGGGTAGCTCAGATGAGTGACAGGCAGCTATCAAATCCGTTTTGTATAAAATAATTGTCAAAGGCAAACAGCAGCGAATTTCGATTTTTTATCAACTTTTAGCATCTTTGCCATCAGCCCCAGACCATAAGTAAGTCGGCGCCAAAAAACGCCCCTATGTAAACGAGGGCAAAGTCTCCAAAGGCTCTCTACTGGCTGACTTAAAGCTGTTTACATAGTGTTACATTATGCGGTTTAATTCCGTATACCTACTTACCTGTACGGCTGTTGGTGTCGGGATGGATAGGCAGATTGAGGTAAAGAAAGCGAGTCAATCAATCCTGTCACGGTGTAATCGCTGCACTCTTATATAAGCTGAGTAAGGGTATTTTATATAGAGAAGGCAAAAATACTGTATTTAAAGCTAATTAACTATTTGATCGGAAAGGGCGATCGAGAAAATTTCTCTGGGGTTGCGACTTTAACTGAGAAGTGATATCGTAGTATCGGTAAATAGTAGATTTCCGGCTGTCAAACAACTTGAGAATTGAATCAATGACAATTTCTGTAACTATAGGGTTAAAGTCGGAAATAAAGTCCTCGGCATTTAGATTTTCTTGAAAAAATTCCTTTGCTCGATCGCACTGATAGCGCATTTCGTCAAAGCCAACAAATTTTACCACAAACGTTGTCAGGGGCGAACTCTCCAAATCGGTATTAGAGGTGCTTTTAGCCCGCCCATTTTCTAATAAATTCAATACTTCCGTTTCTAAACTAATTTTAGGTTGGTAAGGTTTCTCTATTTCTGGAAAAAAGCTTTCCAGGCGCACGCAGTTAGGAACTCGATCGGGAATTCCTCCCATCATCATCGCCAGAGAAACCTCAATCCCCAAATCCGAAGAAAGAGCTTCTAGTAGGGCTAGGGCAGACAGTTTGCACCCCAAATAAAGCTTCGCAATTTCGAGATTGTACTTAGCAGTCGTTTCCCAGCGCTGATAGGTGCGATCGTCTGGATATCCCTCAAACTGCCGGAAAATTATTTCTGGCTTGAGATAATTCAGAAAACCTTCCATCTTGAGCAAAGCAACTCGGTAGTCGCGAATCGTGTAAAAACCGCAGCAGATGAGATTGTGATTGGTTTCCGGCAGTAAATTCCAGGTATTTGCCAAAAAATGGGCTGAACTATGGTGAGCAAAACTCATCACATCCCGGTTAGAGATTCGCACAGCTTTTTTGACCGTTTCCCGCATTTCCTCATCATTCAAACTGAGGTTAAATCGGCTATTTATTGCTTGCAAGCGGTTATAAAGGCGCTGGCTTACCGTTAATCCTGGATCGGGCGCGCGAAACGGAATTGTTGCTTCAATGCAGCCTGCAATTTGAAGCAATTGCTCGCGTTTGAGAAATGGTTCTAGAGCTTTTGCTGCTACGACAGCGCTGAGAAATTCGTTTTGTCCGGCGAAAGGATTGAGGACTTCGCCCGGTACAAAATTGAATACCAGCATTACCATCTCGAAGATAGCATCCGCGGGCAGTTCCGATTGATCCCTAATTTGTAGCTGTTTGTTAACCTCTTTTGCAACAGGAGTGATGTAGTAGCTGACGTTAAAGTTAATGCTGCGATCGACTTGGACGTAGACGGTATCGTGAAATAAAGCTGCCAAAACCTCGATCGCGTCTTCATCTCCCCCCACCTCAAAAATATGTTCGGGAGTGTGAAAAAACCGCCAGGGCCCCACCATCGGCTGAACAATCAGTTCGGAAATCCGAGCGAGTTCACTTGGTTCGACTTTTGCTTCCAGGCGATCGAGCGCCCAAATCAGCCTTTCTAAGCACTGTAAGTAGGCTTGTTTGCTATCCATCACAGTCTTTCCCCATAACATTGCTGTCAGTCGATTTTAGATTTTAGATTTTAGATTTTAGATTTTCTCGACAGATGAATCTGGAAGCTGGAACCTTAGTCTAAAATTTTTATATCTCCACGACTGGATTCCACGGCTTGTATCCGTTTTTGGGGGGTCACGTCAGCCACCCTGCTGTTAGTTTGATTTTGTCCTAGATGCGCCCAGGCTATTTTTATTTGAGATTTATGAGCTTTTTGTGGAATACTTTAGCTGCAATTTAGGAGGGAAATACTAACTTAAACTACACTTAATTTCCGGTAGCTGACCTCCCCTGTTTTCCTAACCTAATTAGCACAAAGTATGACAAGTAAATTACATAGATTACTAAACCTATCAGACCCAACAATCCCAAAAACTGAGGGGTTACCGTAGGGTGAAACATTTGTTTGTAGAGCCAAGGTGGGTCTAACCAAATGCGGCAAAAGGGTTCGTCAATTACCTGAATTTGAGATTTAAAAGCACAGCTTAAGAAGGGAAGTTGAGCTAGAGCGCCCAAACCGCTGTAAACAGTAATCGCCCACCTCCAAGCTGTAAAAGCCAGTTTCAGGGGCGACTGCGGTCGATCGGCAATTTCTTCGTTTAAATCCTCCCAAAACCACAGACTAGCAGGAATTAAGGCCCTCCCAATCACCGACGATACAAAGCTCACAGGCAGCGCAGCCATCATCAGGTAAAGTGTAATTGCCAGCAAACTCGCCACCCGCCAATAAATAATCGACAAACGGACGATCGCCTCAGCTTTTGCCACAACAGCCCAAATCAGCACTACCAGCGGGATAGAAATTGTTAATAACACAGACAACCGATAATCCATCCAGACTAGCGGTTGAAACCAAGGCCCGGTGGCTGCCAATAAAAGACTCAACATCTTTGGGAAAATATACTCACTTATTTGTCACAAATTTTACTACAAAAATGCTAAAAAATCAGCAACCAGAACACGGTCTTAATGTTTTAGTTACTACTACCTTTTCTAAGGTGCTTGGCGCGCTTTAAAACGTACTTGATACACGATAGACGGCAATATGCTGGGATTAAAACTGTTTATTCCTCGAATCTCGCCTTCCCATCCCCCGAACCAAAGGGGGACGCCAGAGCAAATTATTGTCTCCCTTGGTTCGGCGAGTGGAGAGAAGCTGGCTGATGTGAACCATTGGGATAGAGGCCAAATCTCGCCACTATTTCAAGGCTCAACCCCTCAAATAAAATTCTCCCGCGCCAAAAGTTAGATTTCGGCGCGGGAGGGCAGGGATAGAGCTAAATGGCTCGTTTATTCCTCGTAGATGCGGCACTCAGCAGCGTCAGGATTGTCGTCGCAAAATTTTTCAAAAGAATTCTTAGGTTTGACTTGCTTTTGGTGGGAAGCTTCTGCTTGCAGTTCTTCAACTGCGTCCCACGCCGCCGCGCATTCCCCGGAAGTGGCGCCCTTGAGGTCACAGACTGTACGAGCGCTTTCTAGTTCTTCTTCAATTTTTTCTTGGATGTTGCCTGCGGGTGTTGTTGTCATAAAGCTTGTTGGTATGAATGTGTAGGAGAATATGGTGGTCCCCGACCTATTTCTAGGTAATGTTAGCACGCCCCTGAATTTAGTGAGCTGGTTCGGCTAACGGCACATCCTTAACCCAAATAAAGATGTTTAACCGTTAACGACAGAGCAAGGGACTAGCTAAGCAGCCGCTTGGTATCATCACTCAAAAAACGTAGACCTCTAAAGTCTTAGGCTAGTCAAGAGTGGTTTAAGTCTTAGGCTAGAAGCCCAGTGTCTTTAGACCTGGGTCGTTGACCTTATTAAGTAAGAAAGGTTTTCTTTTTGGATGTTAGTTTGGGTTGGATTTGTTGTTTCGGTCTGGCGACCCCAGCTAATAATAGCTTGAGATGCGCTGCTGTTGCAGCAGCCCAGAGAGAAACCATCCATAACTGCGATCGCAGCCCGTCTTTACTTCCTGCTTTACTCTACCCCGTGGGCGGGGGAAGGGTCCACAGGCATCAATGTAGGTCGAGCTGACCTTACTTTTGATGAAAACATTACACGATGTTGGTGTGTCAAACTGTATTGAGCTTTATCTTTTAAGATTTAGCTGAATACGGCATTTAACACTAAACAGATTCGTGGGACACTCATGTTAACTTATGTTAACACAAGAACGGCAATCGAGGGGGAATCGATCGCCGAAGAATAGGGTCTCCCCAGTGGCCAGTTCCGGTTAGCGTAATGTATAGAGATAGTTTTATAGAGAAGTTTGCCTTATGTACACCCAAAACCAAATGCAGTGGGTCAGCGCTTTATCAACCCGTCCGTCTTTGGAATCAGCGCTCAAAGAAGTTATAGAACAAGCCGATCGCGACCTAGAAGGCCCGGCCGATTTAGCGCTGATATTTATCTCATCTGCCTTTGCCAGCGAGTATTCTCGGCTGATGCCTTTACTCCGAGAACTGCTGCCCGTACCCGCGATCCTAGGTTGTGGCGGGGGAGGAGTCATCGGCACGAACCGGGGCGGCCTCACCGAAGAAGTCGAGGGAGCACCCGCAGTCAGCCTCAGTCTGGCGCGCTTGCCGGGAGTCAATGTCAGAACTTTTCACGTCGGTGCAGAAGAACTGCCGGACTTAGACAGCCCCCCGGATACTTGGGTGGATCTCTTGGGCGTGCCGGCCCAGGAAGAACCACAGTTCATCATCTTGGCGGACCCCTTTTCGGCAAAAATTAACGATTTGCTACAAGGGCTCGATTATGCCTATCCGGGTGCGGCCAAGGTAGGGGGACTCGCCGGGGGGGACGGTGCGGGCCGAGGCGCGGCGCTGTTTTGCGACTATCAGCTTTACCGAGAAGGGACGGTTGGGGTAGCTTTGAGCGGCAATATAGTTTTGGAAACGATCGTAGCTCAAGGCTGCAGGCCGATCGGGCATCCTTATCGGGTGACGGAAGGAGAACGCAATATTTTGCTGAAACTCGAAGAACAAACCGACGATACTGGCAGCGGGGGCATCGAGCGATCGCCCTTAGAGGCCTTGCGAGAGTTAGTTCAAACTTTGAGCGAAGAAGACCGAGAATTAGCTCAGCACTCGTTATTTGTAGGCTTAGTCAGCGATGAATTCAAGCTGACATTAGAGCCGGGAGATTTTTTAATCCGCAATCTGTTGGGAGTAGATCCGAAAGTGGGGGCAATTGCGATCGGCGATCGAGTCCGTCCCGGACAGCGCATCCAATTTCACCTGCGGGACGCCCGCACCTCCGCAGAAGACCTAGAAATGCTGCTCGATCGCTATCAGCGGGCTGCCGAGTACAGCGGTACATCTAGCGCCGGCGCCTTAATGTTCTCTTGTCTGGGGCGCGGCGAAGGGCTTTACGGCCAGTCGAACTTTGACTCCCGACTGTTTGGCCGATACCTCAAAAATATCCCCCTGAGCGGCTTTTTCTGCAACGGCGAAATCGGCCCCGTCGGCGGCAGCACATTTCTGCACGGCTACACATCCGTATTCGGGATTTGCCGCCAAAATTCATAATTGGTGAACTGATGAGTGTTAACTGTTGACTGATGAGTGTTAACTGTTGACAATCTAAAATCTAAAATCTAAAATCTAAAATCTAAAATCTAGCCACTGATGACCAATAAATAAAAGCGGCAGTCGCCTGCCGCTTTTAGCTGTAACTAGATGTCTGGAAACCTTAGAAACTAAAGGTAGTACGGAGGAGTCCGACCCAGATATCCTCGTTGTTGTTGTTGTGTTCCGGATTCAGAATCACGTAAACGCCCGGTGTCACCGAAATAAAGTCATTGACTTGGAAGCGATAGAAACCCTCTAAGTGATAAGAGGTGTTGCGATTTCTGGCGACATCGCTCTCGGTAACTTTTGGCGGTACACCAAAGACGAAGCCTAGGACGTTGCCTTGTCGGGCAAAATCTCCCAGGGCCACAGTGATAGCACCATTCTGGATGGTAGCGTCATTGTTGCCACCCCGCAGTTGTTCAGCCTTCGTATAACCGTACCAACCGCCAATCTGAAAGCGACTGCTGGGTTTGAAGTTAACTTGCACGCCATAGTTATCTGATGCGGTGGGTGATTGATCGAAGGGCCGGTTAGCCAAGAAACTGCCGACGCCGCCCATGAGGTTAACATCGCCTGCCCGATTGTATTTCCGAGTGTAAGTCAAGCCCAAGTCAAACGGTCTGCTAAAAAAGCCGATCTGACCCAGAGCGCTGAAAGAACCGTTGAAAACGCCCCTGCCGTCTGCGGGGTTGGGAGCATCGCCGTCGCCTGCGAGATAGCCTGCGGTAGCTCGGAAGCTGCCCAAGTTGAAACTCACACTTGCGCCTGCTCCCTGCGGGCCGCGGAATACGGCCGGGTTGCGTACTCCAAATCTGGAAAGTGAACCGTTACTCGTAGAGTTACCAAAGGTAGAAGCCTGGTCTGCAATTTCATCTAGGTCAAGTCCTTTAGGACCGACAAAGACTGTAGCTTTACCCATCGGGAACCGATAGTACAACTCGTCTAGTGTGAAATTGCTGTTCTCAGCTCCATCAAAAGCTAGGCGAGCCATGTTAGTACCATTGGCTTCACTGTAGTTGGCGACGTTGAGGGCTTGCAAGCGGGTTCTGAGCAAGTCTCGACCGGTGAAGCTGGTGTTGAAGTTCAACCGCACCCGGTAGCCGAGGTTGGTCACCGTGTCGTCTTGGTCGTCGTCAAAGTCGAAACCATCTGCGACGAAGCTGTCGCTGACAGCAAAAATTGCTTCTCCAGCCAATTTGGTGGTGGTGGAGAACTGGTTGGCTTCGAGTTCTGCGGTGCGAGCTTCTAGGCCGTCTACTCGTCCGCGCAGGGTAGCAAGTTCGGCTGCAAATTCTTCTTGCAGGCGTTGCAGGATAGCTAAGTCGTCTCGGGTAACTAAGTTACCTGTTGACCCAATTAGCTGGGTGATCTGGTCTAAGCAAGCGTTGACGCCGGCTGCAAATTCGTAGCGAGTCAGGGCGCGGTTGCCGCGGTAGGTGCCGTCGGGATAACCTACGATACAACTGTAGCGTTCGACTAGGGATTGCAGGGCTTGGAATGCCCAATCTGTCGGTCGCACGTCGGAGAGCTGAGTGACTGATGTCACCTGGGACATGGTTCCGGACGGTTGGGCCGGCAGCGCTTGGGGAGCGACAGGGACGATGGGACCGCCCATTCCGGCGGCTGGTGTCTGAGCAATTTCTACCTTAGTAGCTGGGGTAGTAGCTGGGGTGCTGGCGACTGCTGGCACTTCAATTGTCCCAGGGGCGTCTGTGTGGCTGCTTTGCACTGCCAAGTCTGATGCTTGGGGCGAGGATTCGGCTGTGCCTGCTGCTGCTAGGGGTTCAGTTGTTGCTGCGGCGCTGGTCGGAGCGATTGGGGCTGCTAAGTCGATGTCGCTCCCCGTTGTTTGCAGTGTTGTTTGCACTGCTGCTTCGCTGCTGGTTTCTGGTTTGATTGAGGCGAGTTTTTCAGCGTCTGCTTCGTTAACGACCGGGGTTTGGGCCGCTTCGACGCTGCTGTTTAAAGCCAGGTTTTCTGGGGCAGCAGGGGCTGCTGCAACTGGTTCTGCAACTATTTCTGCAACTATTTCTGCAATTTTTGACTCAGATGACTGAGCTGTAGCTAGCTGGTTGGCTTCAGCGGTTGCGGTCACTTCTGCGGCGATCGCAGCGGTACTCATGACTGATGATAGCCCCAGAATTGCCGGGGATACTAGCAGTAAATTCCAAAAAGTTCTGTTCATTTTCCTCACACCTTCACACTCTATTCAACTCGACGAGCAGCAATTCCCAACTGCTAATTTTTGTGGTTGCTTGCCTGTTGACAATAAATGCCAAAATAGAACATATCCATAACTGTTGATTCACAGTAGGCGTGTCTACTTCTGCTTGAACTTAGGGGGCTGAGCCCTTATACCGCCCAGGCATCAATTCAGGTCAAGCCCACATTACATTACAGTTGATTATACCATCTCGTGCTAATTTCATCTCTCGATCGCCCGACTTGCTTGAGTTGCTCTGCGGGCGATCGACTACTGGTTCTATGGGCTCGACCACAATCTGCCTCTAACTGACAACTGCCCAGAGTCCTCGGTTACGCCAGACTTAACAGACAGTTATTAGGTAGGATTGTGGCTGCTTGTCGCATCCCTTATACAGCTTTATATCCTATAATGTCAAGCTTTTTAACCTAACTTTAAACCTCGCGACCCGGCAGGGGCTATTTTCCCGCCATGAGTGGGGAACTGAAACTTAAAGGCTGGTAGATAGACCCGATCTAAACCAAAGTTCAGGCTTGACCAATTTGGTTTTTTTGATGCCCGCTGCCGTCGGGACTTGCCAGGACGATCGCCTTTTTTGAGACTAACCGTCGGCGGGTTTAATTTCCCGCTATTTTAACACAACTTTGTTGTTGTTTGAGTACGACTGCAACTGGTGGTGCTTGACCCGCTGTTGGCCCAGGGAAAGCTCACTTGCTTGACAGACCAACTATGCCCAAGATTCCTAGCGGTTTTAACGATGTTTTTACCTACGGACGATCGCAGGAGTTTAGTGTTAAGCTGGCGAAAATGCAGAAGTCTAAAATAGAGCTGCTGTCAGAACAAAAAAACCAAACGCTGGGGGTGAGCAAGTTATACCATTTTCGCTTAAAGAAGTGGGAGTAACTGATGACATCAATGTTTGGAGCTTGCCTACACTTGGATGATTTTGGGTAACTGGTATTAGTGAAAAAGTGAGGTTTTATGGAAGATTTTGGTGTTATTATTGCTTGTTGCGACCAAGATTATTTGTTTGCAAAGGGTTGCTGTGCTAGCATCCGATATTTCCTGGGAGATGTTCCCATCTGCCTGTTGATTGACGGTACGTTTTCCGTGAGTCCTCTAGAAAAAGTTTACGGAGTGCGCGTCATTAATCACGATACCGTCTCTGAGCCACTTCTGAGAGAAAGAAGCTTTGGTTGGGGAAAAAGTCATATGATTCCCTTTTGGGAAAGTCCGTGGCAAAATTTTCTCGTGATGGATGCAGATACAATTATTTGGGGAGATGTCCTCAAATTGGCTAATTTTCAAGACTTCGACTTTATTATTGACCAGCCTTGTAACGATTACTCAGATGCGGATATCACGGAATTTTTCTTTGACATTCCGGGAGTCGAAAAGTATTTTCCAGATTTTCGTTGGCAAGACTATCGCTCTCGCTATGTCTGTCCAGGCACATTCTTTGGGAAGCGAGGTGTTTTTAGCTTAGAGGAGTATAGAAAGATTCTGGATTTTAATGATGAACATCCAGAGATATTTAAGTATGGAGACATGGGCTTTTTTAACCTGATGGTCTTCCGCGCGGCTCAAGAGGGCAAACTGCGGGTGCAGAATGTGGATATGCAGTTGTTGGTGCCGGATTTTGACCAGGATTTGCTCAGAAAGCGGTTTCCGGTTGAGTCAAGGGGGCCTGCGGGCGATCCAACTCAGGCGACGGTCATTCACTGGTGCGGGCCGAAGCCAACTTTATCGAGTGGGAAAGTTTACTCGGAACCGATGAATTTTTGTCGCCGCAAGTGTCAGGAGGATGTTTGGAACCGCACGGGTTTGGCGGCCGAGATGTCGCTGCAAGTTGAGGATTTACAGCGATCGATCTACGTGTATAAAAATAAGTTTAAGAAGAAGTTTCGGCAGTTGACTGCTAAGTAGATTCAGAGTTGCGCGCGGGCGAGAAACCGGGAATCTTCCTCGAGTTCTCGCCCCCCAATCCAGATTTTTTAATAGTCTTTTGTCAACAGGCTTTTTTTAACCGCAGATGTCAGCCGATGAACCGGGATGCACGCGGATTTTGGCTTACCCATCAAGGGGTAAAGTTGGCCCGGCTGGGGGCAAAACTTGGCGGTGAACGCTTACTTTGTGGCTTTCCCGCTGAGTTTGCATTTCGACGGCGATCGCCTCAAATTCGACTTCCATGCAGCCGTAGGGAATCTCTAACTCCACACTTGCTCGAACATTTCCCAAGCCGTTAGCTTTAAATTCGGTAATCCAGCGCGGCCCATCAAGAATCAGGTAGGTTTGTCGATCGTACACCCAAACTTTCACATAAATCCGGGGCATTAATTCCGGCAGTTGCACTTGCACTTTTACAGCCTGGCCCGCGAGGATTTCGGCGCGCGGCAATTCCAAAATGGGCATCGGTACTAACTCGTCTTCTGGCAAAACGTAGGGAGTCGGGGGAGTTACTTCTGCTGCGACAGTTGTGGTTTTTTGACCAACTTTTTTCGGTTGCGGGGGTTCGTCAAAAACCACAAATTCTCTGGCTTCTGGGCTAGTGGATTTGGGGTCGGAAATTGTTGCGCTGGTTTCTGGTTGCTGCTGGGTTGCGCTGCTTTCTTCCACAACGGCAATTTCGTCGCTGCTATTTGCGGGGGCTGTTGGAGTTGGTGACAGGGTGGTTGCTTTGAGCCAGTCGGGGGATTCGCCGTTGCTGGCTAAGGAACTCAGTCGCGACCAAAATCGCCTTTCGACGTTTAAGGTTTGAAATGCCTGTTTTGTGGGTGCTGGCTGGGTTTCTGGGGCTTTTTTTTCTAATTCGACGTTGTTTTCTGGCTTTTGGTCGATCGCTCCGGTTTCCGCTGTTTGAGGGGGAGTTGGGATGTCTGAGGGTTTGGTTTGTAGGTCGATCGACTCTGCGGCTGTGCGAGGCGAATTGGAGATTTCCGACAGCAATTGCGATCGGCTGCTGTCGGGTAGTTTGTTACCGAATGCGGGCAGTTCTAGACCGCCTGCACTTGGGGTGTGACGCGAAGCCAGTAGAGGGGGTAGGGCTTCCTTGCTTGGGGATTCGGCGGGGGATGGAGGGTCTAAGGATTTTTCTACTAGCTTGAGGAAGGATATATTTTTGGCGCTTCCAGGCTGTTTTGATGCTGTTGGGGAGGGTTCGGCTTGATGCTTTTCTTCGATGAAATTGTCTTTAATTTCCTGTAGAAGGTGCTCTAAACGAGCTGTAATTGTGAATAGTTTGGTGGCTAGGGTGACGTCGCCGCTGCTAAGAATTGCTTCTCCTAAAATGAGGCGACTTTTGCATTCGGTTGGGATGTAGGTGACGCAGGCAAAGATGCAGGGGGGAACTTGTTCTGGCATTGGCTGCTGGATTTCTGCGAGAATTTTTGAGGTTTGGGGGTCGCGCAGGTAAATTTGCAGTTGTGCTGAACCGATGAGTTGTTTGAGTTCTAGCGCTTCGGATTCGGGGATGAGAGTTGCTGTTTTTCTGCTTTGCTGGGGGGGTTGGGGAATGCCGATTTTACCGGAAATGATTAAGGGGCGACCGAGTTGGGTGACGAAGGTTTCTCGATCGAGGACGAGTTCGAGTTTGACGCCCGGTTTGGGTTCGGGGGTTTGGGGAATTGGGAATTGGTAAATTTTGGTTTGCTGGGGTGCTGAATCGGCTGCTGCGATTTGGGTTGGTGCGGGGCGATCGATAGGTGCTGCAATTTGTGGGGCTGCGCGATCGACCGGTGCTGCAATTTGTGGGGCTGCGCGATCGACCGGTGCTGCAATTTGTGAGGCTGCGCGATCGACCGGTGCTGCGATTTGTGGCGCTGCGGTGGAAGCAGCAGGTTCGGTTTGGTCGATCGGCGGTAGGGGTTCGGAGGTTTCAGATTCTGCGGGCAATACTTCCAACTGAACGCCGTACTGCCAAGGTTTTAATGGTGTTGCCTTGGGATCTGGCAAGCAGGAGAGTTCCCACAGTCCGGGTTTGAGCCTGGTGTAGGGAATGATCACGACTAATCCTTCGGGGTTGGTGCGGGCCGATCGGCTTTGGACTTTCCGCTGCGCCCCTGGGTCGAAGGAGGTATGGGTAACGCGAATTTCGATGTCGGTGTTGGGGTGCTGAATGCGAGCAACAACACGGTATTTACCTTCTAGAATTTCCACGTCGGAGGTTTCTAGGGGCAACCAGGCGCGATCGCCTTCTTTTTGTAGCAAAAATTCTAATTTTTTCATTTTAGTTTCCCCTTGAAGGCTCCCGCTTGATTCGTCACAGCTTGGCAGCGGGCTGTTGAGCGACAGCTACAGGCATTGAATTACTTTATGTTTTATAGCCTATCATCACTCTCGGTCAAGAGGCCCACTTACCAAGGACTGCCGATAATGCTGAAAGCTGCCCAGTAGTAAGGATGGGACAAATCTTTGCTGTCGAGTTTCGAGATAGACGGGGGCAAGGGAGTTTCGCCCCGGGAACTTCGCAGTTGACCGCGTTCGATCGTCACTTTGCCTTCGATCGCACCAATTTGTGCTTGCCTGAGAGCTTCAGCTTTAATGATTGGAGGGTCTTGTGGTCTGCTGATTTTTAACTGCTGGTAAAACTCTGTCATCAGGGCGAGGGTCCCCGCATCGCTGACGTACCACAGGCTGGCGAGGGCTGATTTTGCTCCCGATTGCAGCGCTAAACCTGCAAATCCGAGTTCTGCTTCTTTGTCTCCCAAGGCGGTTCTACAGGCGCTTAATACTAACAGTTCAAGAGGGGGATTGTTCCATTTTAACTCTCTCATTTGATCTAGTCTAAGTTGCGTGTCCCAAAATTGAATGTAGGAGTTATTTGGGGTTCCGGGGCGGAATTCGGCGTGGGTTGCAAGGTGGATGATTCCGTATTTTTGTTGCAGTCGCTGGGATTGCAAGTTTACTATGGTGAAGTCTTGGTTGAGAAAGGATTGACCGGGCCACTGTCGGGCGATCGCGCCCAATTCTAACGGCACTGCTGGTAGCGGTTCTTTGTTCGCCGTTTCTGCGAAATCTGATGCGCCCATTGCTAGAACTTGCACGTTTCTGAGGTCGGTGTAATTGCTGTCTGTGAGTTTGAATGCGGGGATGCGGGCAAGGCTGTATTTTTGGATCAGAAATTGCTGTCCGTCGTGCATTGCTGCTAGGGGTACGGTTCGCAAACCTTCGCCGACGCAGAACAGCAAGGTTTCAATTTTTGCTGTTTGCAAATCTGTTTCTAGGGGTGCAACTATCCATTTGTAGAGTTGTTGGGCTGGTTCTAGATAGGTGGTGGTGTTGAGTTTTACGGGGTTGGTGATTTCGCTGCTGAATTCTTTGACTACTGAGAGCAGTTTTTCTTGTTTGGCTTCCGGGACGCTGCGGTGAATAGGCGGGCGATCGGGCAATATTAAGATTAATTCTAGTTGGTCGGTGCGGGGGATAGCGTAAATTAAAGCAGGTTTTTTCTTTGTTTGAACTGCTAGGCGGGAGAGAGTTTTTGATATTGCTTCGGCGGTTTTTGCACGGGTTCCAAAGTCTTGTTCAAAGTATGTTTGATAGTCTTCTTCCCAGCTTTCTTCGATTCTGGTTACGGCTTCGGTGAGGTTGCCCCGATCGAGTAAATTTCTCATTTCTTGCCCGTTAAGCCCGCCCTGGCCTGTGTTTTGGGCAATTGTAGCGAGGTTCGCGGTACTCCAGCAGAAAAATATTGCTATCAAACAGTAAAAAATAGCTTTTTTAATTTTTTTCTGAGTCGTGTGTTTTTGGCGTTGCTGCTGGGATTGGTAGTGCATGATTTTGGGGCGGTTAAGGGCGCCGTTGGCGGCAGCAGTTGGCAAAAATTGGGATGTGGGTGGGAATTTTGACTGTGCTGGCGATCGCCGCACGATTATAGCATTCAAGACCAACCGCAAATATCTACCGTAGGGTGTGGGCACCAGCACTAACTGAGTGCCCGCACCAAGAAATTTGCGATTTATGTAAAAGTTTGTAAATTATGCAGGGGTTTTGCATAAACAAGACTTACACAAAAACCCGGTTTCTTCAAGTAAGTCCTGTTTTTTACCTAGCAGCCAAGTGCATTTAACTGAGATGTTGCACCATTCTCAATAATCCTTTTATGAACAGACTTTCCCGCCTGTTCCACAAAAAATTGATATCTTGTGGAATGGGCCCCAGAGCCCGTTCTTAAGAATGGTGCAAGATGTGAGTTTAACCGGCATTACCTCTACGGGCGTCTTTGACTTTTTGCGGCACATCCGCACTTCTCAAGTTGAATCGGGTTTGCTCTTGTTTTTGAATGAGGAATATCATGAACCGATCGACCCTATATTGAGTGATTTCAGTAGATATATTCTCTGTATTTACTGGTTTTAACATAGTTAAGTCTTTTCGCGCCAACTTACTTAAACATCGACTGATTAATTGTTTAGCCTCGGAGATATTTCCAGTTATTTCGTACAATTAGTCGAGACTGCCTTTTGCCTAAGATTTTGCCTGAAAATCTCTTAGTTTTTTAGCATCATTGGCGGCGGTTGCCAAGAGTTGAGCAACATAAATAAAAACACTTAATTATTTAGAGGATTTTACGCTCTGGGGTCGATCGCTTTTTCCTTTTTGATTCTTGGTTCTCTGCTAGATAACTAAAGCCTGCCTCCTTCCACTATACATTGTGTGCGATCGCACTTGACCGAAAGCATCCAGGATACAAGCCCCCGGATTCATCCGTGGAGAAATAAAAAACCTGTATCCGATGAAACTTGCCCCCCGAATTTATCCGTGAAGTCAAGGCTTCAATTCTAAAATCTAAAATCTAAAATCTAAAATCTAAAATCTAAAATCGATTGACACGGTGCGATCGCGATCGGACTGAGGAATGTGTCTTAGTATTTCTTCACACATCCTGCTTTCAGTCTATGATATATGCCTTATGGCGTATTTGTGTTTAAAGCCCGTTACCGCGTACCGCTGATGAGTCAATCAACCAATTCACCGCTATCCCAACCAGTTTCTCGACGCACCGCCCTCAAATTCCTCGGAGTTGGTGCCGCCGGCGGGCTGCTGGGCTACTCTCGATTTTCCAAGCCAGAGCCCACCATTTTTGTGCAAGATTCTCTTGACTTGCCACGAATGCTGAATAACCGCAAAACCGTTGCAGTTGTGGGGGCAGGCTTGGCCGGGCTCGCCTGTGCTTACGAACTCTCCCAGCGAGGTTTCGCCGTAACATTGCTCGAAAAATCGCCCCAACTCGGTGGCAAAATTGCTAGTTGGCCGATTCAAGTCGGGAACGAAACTTTTATGATGGAACACGGTTTCCACGGTTTTTTTCCGCAATACTACAACCTCAAAAGTGTGGTTGAAGAACTAGAAATTACTGATAACTTTGTATCTTTAGAATCCTACGCCGTTCTGTTTCGAGACGGCAAATACAAACCCGAAGTTTTTCGTCCCAACCATTCAGCTTTTCCCTGGAATATAGTTGACTTGGGGATATCTTCTCCCAATCGGCTTAAGTGGGGAATCAATCTGACAAAACCCGCTCACTGGCAAGTATTTCGGGAAATCGGCGGTTTTCAGACTCAAAAAAGTTTTGAGAGACTAGACAATATATCCGTTGCCGACTGGGTAAAAGGTGAATTCCCGCGCGGACTTTATGACTTGTATTTTCTGCCTTTTGCCAAATCCAGCCTCAATGCTCCCGACGAATTGAGCGCGGGAGAATTAATGCAATTTTTCCACTTTTACTTTTTCGGAAATCCAGAGGGTTTGGCCTTCAACGGCACGCGGCAAGATATGGGCACGAGTTTGGTGCAGCCTATTGCCAGAGCCATTGAAAGCAAAGGTGGCAAAGTATTGACAGATGTCGCAGTCAGTCAGATTCGCTGGGAAAAGGGTCAGATTGATTCTTTGACTTACCAATCGGGAGACGTGCAAAGTAAAATACCTTTTTGGGTGAAGCGAAATGCACTGTTAACTGACAGCAAATCTACCGAATATTTCGGCGCTGGGGACAGCGTATTTGCCGCGACGCCGTCGGGAAAAGAGGCAATTTCTCTGAGCTGTACTCACCAAGGTTGCACTGTTCAGAAACAGAACGACGGTAAATTTCACTGTCCTTGTCACGGGGCTGTTTTTGATGCCGAAGGACGAGTTGTCAGCGGGCCTGCTCAGCGGGATTTGCCTCGATTTAAGGTAGTCGATGAAAAAGCAGATGAAATACAGTTAACAGCAGTGGTTAACCAATCGCAGCCTCCAAATTTGGGAGAAACATTGAAGGCTGATTACTATGTTTTTGCGGCTGATGTTCCGGGGATGCAGCATTTGTTTAGTTTGGCTAGCGGTGAAGTGAATCCGCAAGTGTACAGCCGGATCGAGAGCTTGAAAATAGCCGATCCGTTTGCGGTGGGCCGTTTTTGGTTCGATCGCGAATTTCCATGGGAACACAGCAATTTCAGTTCGCTTTCCGGCTACAAACTGACTGACAGCATTACGCTTTACCACCGAATTCAGGATCAGTTCATCGAGTGGAATCAGAAAACTGGCGGTAGTGTAGTGGAACTGCACGCTTATTGTTACAAGGAGAAGGAATTTTCGAACCAGGAAGTTTTACTGGCTACTTTTGAGCAAGAATTGTACGAAATTGTACCGGAATTAAAAGAGGCAAATATCCTGCACCGGGAATTGGTAAATCAAAAGAATTTCTCTGGATACCCGCCCGGTAGCTATGCAGAACGACCAGAAACTTGCTGCGATGTTCCCAATCTTTTGTTTGCGGGAGATTGGGTAAAAATGCCGTTTCCTTGCGGTTTAATGGAAAGGGCTGTTAGCAGCGGTTTGTTGGCAGCTAATGCTATTTTATATCAGGAGGGTTTGCAGAGGCGATCGCTCTTGACGGTAAATCCCGAAGGCGTGTTAAAAATCTAAGGTTGGCAGCGGGGGCGGGTTTTATAAATCATCAATTATCGGCTGCTCTCCTCGGTGAAACCCGCCCCCAGCCATAGGATTTTAGATTTTAGATTTTACGCAATGAGAATGACTGATTTAATAAGGGCTTGGAGGTTTCCTACAGTTATATTCTTTTGTTAAAATCAGTTATGGTTTGTGGGTGTGGTTTACCTAAAGAGAAAAGGCAGAGCTTGCGAACAAAAAAATATCTGCGTTGAGGGGGGTGGATATACGGTTAAAATATTATTGAATGAGTATAAAGCAATAATAGATGCTGAAGAGTAACTGCAAAATTCGCAATAAATCTGTAATGTTTGATGCTTTTGCAACAGAATACGATTTCGTCGCCACCTTGCAAAGCCAGAACGATTTCTTTACTAAAAATCTATCGACAAGCAAAGGTGCAGTATTAGATATTGGCTGCGGTTCGGGAATTCTTGCTTTTGAATTAGCCCAGTATTACGATAATGTTGTCGCCGTCGATTTGTCAGCAAAAATGCTGGACATCGCCCGTCAAAAACGCTCAGCACCAAATATCGAATACATCCAAATGGATGCTAGTCAATTAGCACTCGATCGCAAATTTGATTTAATAGTTAGTGCTACTACTTTTCACCACCTGCCCAACCTCCCTGCCTCCCTCGCTGCAATTAAAAAATTGTTAAATCCGCACGGAAAAATCGTCTTTTTAGATAATATATCGGAAGTCGAAACACCTGCGACAATAGGCTACATATTAGGTGCGGCGAGAGATTTTAGACCCGACTGTTCCACCTACGGATTTCGCAATGCTTTAAGATTATTAAGATTTAGACTGTCGCCAAGTTGGTTGAAACATTTAGCTAGCGACAGGTATTTGTCAGAACGGAGATTTAGAAAAATTTACGGTCGTTGCTTTCCGGGCTGTTATTTTGTAAAATTGGGTTGTTTTATGGGCGTAATTTGGGAACATTTGTAATGCAAAACAACGCGATAAAATCGGTATCTGCAAGGGGAGAAAAAACTCACATCCGCCAGTTAGGCATTAATCTCGATCGCTGGTATGCCATCGCCCGTAGCACCGAGGTGCAAACTCAGCCTGTCGCTGCAAAAATCTGGAATCGGGCGATCGTACTTTTCCGCGACAGTGCAGGTAAAATCAACGCTTTAGAAGATAGATGTCCGCACCGGCAAGTTAAACTCAGCCACGGCAAAGTTAAAGGCGATTTGATCGAATGTGCTTACCACGGATGGCGGTTAAATGCAAGGGGAGAATGCGCCGAAGTCGATTATTTAGCAGAAAATCAAAAGCTACCTAACTGCCAAATTCGCTCCTACCCAATCCAGGAAAAAAACGGCTTTATCTGGCTGTTTCCCGGCGACGAAACCCAAGCCGAAAAAATAGATTTATTGGAATTGCCAGAGTGGGAACATCTAAATTATATTGCCACAGTTTCAGTCATCGACTGTCAGGCACACTATTCATTTTTAATTGAAAACTTGATGGATATGTACCACGGACACTTGCACGATGATTGGCAAGCTTGGGCAAATCCAGTGTTAGATACTTTAGAAGAAAACGAGCATCAAGTAACTGCTCGCTATCAGGCACAAAGTTATTACAAAATAGATAAAATTTGGTCAATTTCTCAGTTGTTTTTTAAATCTCTGCGCCGACTGCACCCGGAACCGCTAGAGGTGAGTTATGTTTACCCGCACTGGGTTTCAACTTTGGGGAGCGACTTTAAGATTTACTGCTTGGTTTGTCCGGTTAGCGAGACAGCAACTCGGGCTTATTTAATTCATTTTACCTCATTAAATGCGTTTTGGCGGCTGCACAAATTGCCTGTATGGTTTCGCAAGTTGATCAAAGATAGTTGTTTCGGTGCTGCTCAAAAGTTATTAGATGGTTTGGTGCGGCAGGATGTGTTAATGATTGAAGAAGAACAGCAGGCTTTTTTGCAGAATTCAGAAAGAAAGAATTATGAATTAAATCGGGCTTTAACCAGCGTGCAAAAGTTGATGAGAAGTCAGGCAGAAAATGGGTAATTCAGGATCGGATTGAAACCTGCGGCGGGACGAATGAAACCAGCCTCCACAGGCTAAGTTGAGAGTTCGCCTTTCCAAGCTTGAGCATGGTATTCTAGCAACAGGGAAAATTGACTTTCGGGAAGCAATTACCAACCACACCTAACACAGGAACCAAGCATGAACCGTGTCAGCATCAAGGGTGAGGAACACCCCATTAAGAAAATCTTTAGCGATGACTTTGTGTTCACCATTCCCCTCTACCAGCGTCCCTATGCTTGGACAAAGGAGGAAGCTGGGGAACTGCTGGAAGACTTGCTAACATTCTTGGGAGAAGGTAACGAGACGATTGATGAACTCAACCCCTACTTTCTAGGCAGCATTGTTTTGATTAAATCGGAGCAACCAGCCGCTGAAATTGTAGATGGTCAGCAACGTCTAACCACGCTCACGATACTACTAGCTGCTCTCAGGGCATCATTGCCAAAAGAACACGCCAATGACTTGACGACTTTTCTATACCAAAAAGGCAGTTTAATTGCGGGTACTCCTAATCGTTACCGTCTGACTTTGCGCGAGCGAGATGCAGACTTTTTCAAGGCATATATTCAAAATGAAGGTGGTATTAACAAGCTCAAGGAATTGAACAGTGCTGAGCTGATGGATAGTCAGAAGCTGATTCAATAAAATGCACATTTATTCTTGCAACGTTTGCAGGCGATAGGCGAACAGTGCTGTATACGCCTTGCCCAGTTCATCATTACTCAGTGCTTCTTGGTAGTGGTTTCTACGCCTGACTTTGACTCTGCATATCGGATATTTTCTGTGTTGAACAATAGGGGATTGGATCTCTCTCTAACTGATATCTTGAAAGCTGACATTATCGGAAAAATACCGGAAAGCCAACAAGAAAAATATACTAAAAAGTGGGAAGATACCGAGGAGGAGCTGGGACGCGACTTATTCAAAGATTTGTTTTCTCATATTCGCATGATTAAGGAAAAGAAAAAACTCAACAAGAGCGTCCTTAAAGATTTTCAGGAAAACATCAATCCTGCGGCTGGGCCTCAGCAATTCATTGATGAAATTTTAGATCCGTATGCTAAGGCTTTTTGGGAAATTCAGAACTTAAGGTATGAAAGCGTTTGGCGTGCAGAAGAAATAAATCAACTCTTTAAATATTTAGACAGAATTGATAATTTCGACTGGATACCACCTGCCATTTTCTACCTATCGCGCAACCGTAATAACCCCGATAATTTGGTGCGTTTCTTTATAGATTTAGACCGCCTAGCTGCAGGTTTAATGATTGTCCGCGCCAATATCAATGAGCGCATTGAACGTTACAGCAAATTGCTTACTGCTATTGAGCAAGAGGAAGATTTATTCAATTCCAATTCACCGCTCCAGTTTACTCCTGAAGAGTCAAACAATATCCTTAGAGTCCTCGATAGTGACCTTTACCTAATTCAAAAAATTCGTCGTTATGTTTTGCTGCGCTTAGATGCTGCTCTGTCAGAAGGTGAAGCATCTTACAACTTCTCCAACATTACTGTCGAGCACGTACTTCCCCAAAATCCAGGGCCTAATAGTGAGTGGATGAAGTCGTTTCCTAGTCAGCAAGAGCGCGAGCAATATGTGCATCGTCTTGGCAACTTAGTTTTGCTATCTTGTGCGAAAAACAGTCTAGCCCAAAATTATGATTTTGAGGTAAAAAAGCAGAAGTATTTCACTACTAAAACGGGCGTTTCACCCTTTGTGCTTACTACCCAAGTGCTGCGGGAACAGGAATGGACGCCAGAAGTAATCGCTCGACGACAGAAAGAGCTGATTAATGTTCTCAAGAATCTTTGGCGCTTATAGGATAATTGAATTTGATATCCAATTCCTATTATCTGTCCATCAGCACAAAACCATCTGCGTCCATCTGCGGTCAAAAAAAGCTAAATCCCGCAGCAAAAACCTTACTTTTTAGGCCGCTGCTGCTGGTAAACGCTGACAACCTTATCCGCATAAGTAGCAGTTGCGCCACTTTTGCAAGCTGCGGAGTCCCCTGTCATCCACCAGCAAGCGGCGCGGCGTACAGCGGTTAATTCATTGTTGCTGCTAGCTTTGTATTCGTCGCGCAGCAAATCGCCCACGATACAGGTAACAATTGATTTTGCTTTTGTCGCGTCGGCTTCAAATTGTTGGGGTGTTAAATCTTGTTTGGTACAGAATTTTGCCCAGCGGGAAATATTGCCAGGTAAAACTTGCCACTGACTGTACATTCCGTCATTTGCAGTTTGTGGCGGTGCGGCTTGTCGCATTGCTTCTACAAGGGCGGAAACTTGCGCGTCGGTGACTGATTGCGCTGCTGCTGGAAGTGATTGCAATCCGAGGCTAATTATCAGGCTGCCGAATAGTAGATTGGTTGTTGCGATCGATTTACAATTCATTCACAATGCCCTGTTTGATTTAAACTTTGTTTCCTCAAACAAGGTTTACTATTTTGTCGAGCAAATGCCTCTGTCTTAAGTATGATTTGTCCACTTAATGCACTGTCGATCGCCCTTTCTATAGAAATTGTTAATCAAGTACGATAAAATCATCGAAGTACAACCCAGGGAAATTCGACCTTACACTACAGCAGTGGGTAGGGCACTATTCAGCCAGTGGCTTGATGCCCTCCGCGGAATGTTAGAGTTAGAATCAAATCTAGGCTTGACCGAAGTTGAGCAAGGTAATCTCGGAGATTTCAACTCAGCGGGACAATGAGTTTTTGAACTCAGAATTAATTATGGCCCGCGCTACCGCCTCTACTTCGGCCAAGTCGGCTTGACAATTGTGGTAATCCTCATTGCTGGGGATAAAAGCACCCAAGAATATAACATTCGATAAGCTATAAAATACTGGACAGATTATGAAAAACGTGAAAGCACCGACAAGTGATAGCGACCGCGAGTACCTAATTGAATCTCTCCACGAGCCGGAAGAAGCTGCTGGTTTTATCGGCGCTATTTTGGAAGAAAAAAACCCTGAACCCGCCCTTTTGAGAAATGCCATCCAAAAGGTGATTGAGGCTCGAATCAAGATGAATACTCTTTCGGAGTCAGCAAAACAGCATCACGAAAAACTCGACAAGATGCTGAGTGAAAGTGAAGGTTCGGAAATCTATAGTTTGGTAGAATTGCTCGAAGCATTAGGATTTAAACTAGAAATTACTGTCGCAGAGACTGAGTTGTCGGCTGACTCGGAATCAACAGATTGTGGGGAATCAGAATTATCGCCCGAACCAGTAGTAATTAATCCCAGTTAATGAGTAAATCGCGCCCTCACCCGTTCATCACAAAATCTAACAATCGGTGAGCCATTTCTAGCTTGCTGCAAGGTGCTATTTCTACTTGCTTGCCGGCGGCATTAATTAATATTGCTTGATTGGTATTGCTGCCGAAACCGGCACCTATTTGATCGATCGGGTTTGCGGCAATTACATCCAGTTTCTTTGTCCGCAATTTCTCCAAAGCTGGCTTGACAATATCGCCAGTTTGTGCTGCAAACCCGATTAATTTTTGGTGCGGCTGTTTCAAAATTCCCAACTCTGCCACAATATCGGCTACTGGTGCCAACGGTAAACAATTCGGGAGCGATCGCTTCGGCAATTTCTCACTACTGTACTCAGCCGGCTTCACATCCGCTACCGCCGCAGCCATCACCGTCAAATCCGCTTCGTGAAAGCATTGCAGCATCGCCTGCCGCATTTCTTGTGCACTCGTAACTGCGATCGCCCGCACACCTGAGAGCGGCAATTCGCCAGTTATACTGTGTACCAGCGTCACTGTCGCGCCGCGGTGCTGTGCAGCTTGCGCCAAAGCTATACCCATTTTGCCAGTGGAAGGATTGCCGATAAACCGCACCGGATCGAGGTGTTCCCGCGTTCCTCCCGCACTGATCAACACCCGAATGCCCGCTAAATCTCGATCGCCCTTCGCATACAACAGCGATTCAATATGAGGCAAAATCTCATAAGGTTCTGCCATGCGGCCGACACCCGCGCGATCGCACGCCAGCATACCCGCCCCCGGATTCGCAGCATGATAGCGCCGATAACTCAATACTTCCCGCCAATTCCGCTGCACCGCCGGCTGTTCCCACATATCCGTATTCATCGCCGGTGCCAGCAAAATAGGGCAAGTAGAAGCTAAGACAGTATTAGTCAACAAATTATCAGCAAAACCCCCCGCCAACTTAGCCAAAGTATTAGCTGTCAAAGGAGCAATCACAAAAACTTCCGCCCATTCTCCCAGTTGAATGTGCAGGGGGCGGCCGTGACTTGGTTGCCAAAAATCTTTGTCCGTAAAAGCAGGATGGCGGCACAGAGTAGCAAAAGTCAAAGGCGTTACAAACTCCCCTGCCGCATCAGTAAGAATAACTTTAACTTCCGCTCCAGCTTTCGCTAAAGTTGAAACTACTTCGCAAACTTTGTAAGCCGCAATCCCGCCAGTAACGCCGATTAAAATTCGTCTGCCTTTCATGATTTTTGGTAATACAGCAACCTTCGAGGTTATGAGAACTTGATGAATTCCTGAAACCAGTGCGAAGAATTGCCCGATCGCATCTCCTCATTCTTTCTTCCTTCTTCCTTCTTCCTCATTCTTTCTTCCTTCTTCCTTCTTCCTTCTTCCTTCAGCCATAAAAAAGAATCAAGAAAGAAATTAAGATAAAAACAGGCTAAAATCCCTAATTCATCTGTTTAATCCGCAACAAAATATGCTGCTAACTTCTTTCTCAATTCCGTCGAAATTTTTGAGCTAGATTTTTTAAGTCTATGCTTCGTCGTAGGCTTCCATATCCAGAAGGTGGAGATAAGGTTCAACCAGTTCCGGCCGCTGAAAGGCAAGCGATCGCAACAAATGCCAATCATTCAATCCCTCAAAAGGATCTGTATAATCGTCAACTTCCAAACGGACAGCCAATTCTGCCACGTCCTGAGAAGTAAGTACAGCAATATCGCGCGATGCTTTGGTTAAAGTTTTCATTTTTTTCCCCTGCCCGAGACTTCCGCCATACTATATACTAAACCTTTAATCAGATTTCGACACAGTTTCTACAACAAAACTTCGCATTACATCTATAACTTCCGGCAGAATCTCGTGTCCCATGTTAAATTCTTGATACTGCACCGCAGCTCCCCAAGCCGTCAAACTCTCGCGCGATCGCACAGCAGCACTAACAGGCACAATAGTATCTTGAGTACCGTGCACGATTAAAACAGGTGGCAAAGCACTCCCAGCAACTGGCGAAATCGGATGTAAATAACCGCTCAGACAAATTAAGCCGGCTACGGGCAAAGTCAATCCCACATCTAGAGTCATCGCTCCGCCTTGAGAAAAGCCACCTAAAATCGTGCGAGACAAAGGCACGCCCGTGCTGCTTTCCAAAGACAGCAAAAATTCCCTCAGCAATTGCCGGCTTTCTACCAATCCCTGAGCGTCTTTGCTTTGAAGGTTATACCACGCTTTGCCGCTGCTTACTTGCGGATGGGGAAAGGGGGCATCGGGAAACACAAACTGATAATCCGGCAAATTGAAAGCTGGTGCTAAGGGAGTCAAATCCCGAGCATTAGCACCCCATCCATGCAAAGCGACAATTAAAGCGACAGGTTTGCGATCGGTTGTGGGCGGAATGCTAATAGATTGTAAAGACATCGTAGTTAATAATTGGTAATCTGGCCTTGCTACAATTATAAATTGTCACGACGGGTAAAACCCCATATATTTGTTTTCGGCAATATTTCACTGGAAATTAGCACGCGCTTGCCAATAACTATAACAGTTAACAGTTAACAGTTGAAAATAGAGTGCGAAATCCGCACCTTTCCCAATTAGAGTGCGGATACTTCACCTTTTCTAAACAGGAATTAGGGAGCATCTCGTATTTGTAAAAACACTTTTTCTGGCTCCTTCCTTCTTCCTCCTTTCTTCTTCCTCTTTCCTCCTGCCTCCTGCCTCCTGCCTCCAAACTCCAATTTCTAGCTGGGCTGCTTTCCTTGAGATGCTCCCAGTAAGACTCAGCTAGAAGCGAGATTTCTCCCGCTCATTCCAACTAACACCTACCGCAGGTGAAACCTGAGAAACAGATTGCTCGGACTGTTGCCGCACCGGCACCTCAATCCAGAATTCAGTTCCCTCTCCCGGAGCCGATACGCACCTGAGCGAACCTTGATGTTTGTCCACTATTTGATAGCCGATCGACAATCCCAAGCCAGTACCTTTGCCTACAGGCTTGGTAGTGAAAAACGGCTCAAACAAACGTTTTTTGACATTTTCCGTCATGCCCGTTCCATTGTCAGAGATTCGCACGCATACATAATTAGAACTTAAAAGTTCAGTGCGAATCCGAATTGTAGGTAAAAATGGCGAATTTGAAAAACTTGGCCCCAGCAGCTTTTTTTGATTTTGTGCGTCATATAAAACATCAATAGCATTTATCAAAATATTCATAAATACCTGATTTAATTGTCCCGCTAAACACTCCACTAAGGGCAAATTTCCGTATTCTTTGATGACTTGAATGCCCGGAAAATTAGCTTGGGGTTTCAGCCGACTATCCAAAATCATCAAGGTGCTGTCAATGCCTTGGTGAATGTCAACAGACTTCATTTCAGCTTCATCCAATCGCGAAAAATTCCGCAGAGAAAGCACGATCTGGCGGATGCGTTCAGCTCCCAAATTCATAGATTTTAGGATTTTAGGCAAGTCTTCAATGATAAACTCCAATTCGATCTCTTTTTGTTTGGCTTGCACTTCTGGCGTTGGGTTCGGATATTGCTGCTGGTATATTTCCACAAGTTCCAGCAAGTTTCGAGTATATTCGCCTGTATGGATCAGGTTCCCAGAGATGAAGTTGACAGGATTGTTAATTTCGTGGGCAACTCCAGCCACCAACTGTCCCAAGCTGGACATTTTTTCAGTTTGGATTAGTTTAAATTGAGTTTCCTGCTTTTTTAGTGCTGTTTCTAGTTCAGCCGTGCGCTCTTTTAGTTGAATTGTGCGATCGTACACTTGCTGTTCTACTTTGGCGGTACGTTCTAGAGACATCAACAGGTAAATCGTCAAGCTGCCAGCCATCAATAGCCCGATCGCACAAATAGCCAGGGAACCCTGATGCGTCATCAGACCGTTGTACTCCTTCCCGGGCAAAACTAGCAGCATCCACTGGCGGTCTGCTACGTTCAATAAGCGAGTGCAAGCACTAGGATTTTGACAGATTTTCCCCCGAACATTAGTTAACTCTGGCTTTTCTAGTTTTGGGTTATCTATCAACTGCTTAGCTTGTGAGTCGTAGCGCACCAGAAAGCGTTCTTTCTCTATAGCAGAGTTATCATAGAGGTAAAAATTAATGTTGTCTAAATTTAGCGATTCTAAAGAGGAATCGACCATATGGGTGATTTGAAACAGACCCCCAATAACTCCCATGAGATTTTCGCGGTTCTTGACCGAGTTATCTAGAGAAGTTGTGCGACGGGGTACTGGCAGAAATACTTGCAATCCCGGTCGATCGTTGGTGACTAATGTAATCCGAGCGGAAGCAGCTATTTTCCCGGTATTCACCGACTTCTCTAAAGCTGCTTTGCGCTCGGGGCTGGAGGCAACATCAAAACCGATCGCTTTGTTATCTTCTTCTAGTGCTTCTCTGTAAATAATTGGAAAGTATTCCGATCGCACTTTTGCTTCGATCGGCTTTTGGTCACGAGTTCGCTCGTAAATTTGAAATGCCGGAAAACCTTCGGCTCGAATTGCGGCTTCGTAAGCTGCTTTTTGGGCAGCAGGCACGCGCACACTCCAGTTAACAGAATAGATGGCAGAATGTCGGGAAAGTGCAGGTTGAAGGAATTGCTTAAAATCTTGTCTGCTAACTTCAGTAGATGCGTTGTAGAATGCTTGAAGTGAGTAAAGAACTTCTAAATTGTTATTGATGCTTTGCTGCAAAGTCACATTCAGGCGATCGGCTTGCTCATCAAATTGAACTTGCATTCGTTGGTTTTCCGAATGCCACACAAGGGCGGAGGCTGCCAATGACAAGCTCGTACCTATCCAAAGAGTAAGCGCTGGTGGAATGTACCGACGGTGCGACAGTAAACTTTCCGTCAGCGAATTAAACCAATGACTCCCAACATTCATATTTCCACACCTTCTGCCACCGGAGTGCAATTAGTTTAAAGACTGGTGAAATTCCTTGATAACACAAGAGACCGCCCAGAAACTAAATTCTCTAAAAATTTACGATCGCAGGAATAGGGCTCACCCTCAGAAACCCTATTTCTACGAAAATATTGGTGTGGTAACGAGAAATCTGGCAAGAAACCGGGTTTCTTAGGAATAGTGCATCCACGACTGAGGAATTGCCACCCATTGCAACTAAGTGTAGCGAAGCGAATTCAAATCTGGGTGCTCCCAAGTTCCTGCCCCGCAAGAACCGGGGAACGACAAAAAACCTTAATCTGGTGGGGCGGGTACTCAATACCCGCCCCACAAAGCCAACTTAAATTTGGAACAGCTTACAAAACAGTCCCTATTTCCTTCAAATAAACCCGTGTAAACGGTTCATCATCCCCCAGAGTATACTGTTCGATCAACCCCTGGCGGCGAATAGAAATACTACTTCCTTCCCTCACCACAACAGTATCGTCATCAGTGCTTTCTCTGACCAACATCATCTCAGTTTCTCCGGGATTGTCCAGCACCACCATATTGCTGCCCCGATAAAACATTCCCTCAGCTTCCAAAATATCTTCGGGATATTCAGCTATTAACAAATCGAGCTTGGGATTCCGGAGCAAACTTTGCAAGTTCAGATGGTAATTCTTATTCAAAACTTTTTCAGAACGGTTAACAAAAAGTCCACCGCGACAAACAGCACCGATTGTCCAATCGGGATGCTGCAACAGAATATGGTCGATAGTTTCTTGTAGGTCGTGTACCGAAATTCTGTTGAAAGTAATAATCGGAATCCTGGCGGATTTTCCGGAGTCAAAGAAAGTTTCGATAATATGGGAAGGCACATCAACCCCTTCGCCGACAGCGGGGTTGAGGTGCATAAAAATTCCCGGCGCGGCATTGATCTCGATAATCCCAAAATTGCCTGTTTTCCAAGATTTGGCGAGAGTTTCTGTTACCACATCAATCCCCAAACAAGTTAACCGAAAATGTAGGGCGATATCTTGAGCCAAAACAATGTTATCCGGGTGAATAGTGCGGGTAGCGTCGATGCTGACACCGCCTGCGGAAAGATTAGCGACTTTGCGTAGATACACAGTGCGATCGCGCTCTAGCACACTCTCCAATGACAGCCCTTGTTCTTCCAGATACATTTCCATCGCTTCGTCGGACTGAATTTTGCTCATTGCCGAAGTTGGCGTATCCAAACGTTCTGGTTTGCGGTTTTCACGGCGGATCAATTCGCGAATTGTTGAGTCGCCATCACCTGTTACCGACGCGGGCCGGCGTTCAGTTGCAGACACAAACTTGCCGTCAACGCACAGCAGCCTAAAATCAGATCCTTTGATGCTGTTTTCCACAATTACTCGCACCGGGTCTGTTTCGGGAATTGCCTTAACTGCTCTTTTAAAAGCTGCCTGCAATTCCTCACCATCTCGGACATCTGCTGTTACGCCAATTCCTTTATGACCGACTACTGGTTTGATAGCAACTGGGTAGCCAATTTCTCTAGCAACTGCCAGAGCTCCGTTTTCTGTGGAGACAATATCGCCTTTGGGAACAGGGAATCCTAATGTAGCGAGAAAAGCTTTACAATCGTCTTTGCGCGTGGTAAAATCTGAGTCTAAGTGGCTGTCAGAATCAAAGGTAGTTGCAGAGCCGCGAACAAGTTTTTTGCCGTACCCATATTGCATTAGTCCTTCATCCCACAAATAAAATGCGGGAATGCCTTTTTGGGATGCCGATCGCATTAACGAATAAACTGTCGGGCCTCCGTAGACTGACTGCCGGAACATATTCTGCAGCGCGCCTATTTGTGCTTCCAAGGGAAAGTCTTGATTTTGATTGATGGCTTCAAACCAATCCCAAACTGCGTACACTACTGCTCTGCCGGTGCGGGCGTGAAGTGCTTCTATGCTGATTCTGTGAAAGTGAGAACATGGCTTGACGTTCCACTCTTGGAAGTGCAAACCCATGTCGAGTTTTGCTACTTCTGAGGCGGTACGCCCGAACAGTTGGGCATGGTTCGAGAAAGTTTCGTGCAGCAGTTGCGGGTAGCGATCGCTAATAATTTTATGGTAATGTGCGATCGGCAAAGGTTCGCTCGCCCCCGTTACCGCTAAATCGAAAACTAAAGCGGCGGTGTCTAAATAAGGGTTTGGCCCCATATAGTGTTTGAAGTTGAAAACATCAAAAACATCGGTTTTTCGAGCATTGACGCGGGCTGTTTCGGTGCTTTTTTCTTGCAGCATTTTCTAACCTCCTTTGAGTTAAATTTTTACGGTAACTTTATAGTCGGGGTATGGGATACTACCTGCGGGCATAGATATTCCAGCAGTCAGACAAATACTCCGAGCAATTCTGTCTTTAGTATTGCCAGAGAGGGCGAGTGGGATAGTAGGGCAGATGGGCAGAGGGTGGGAGGGTGAGAGTGGGAAAATATTTCTTGTTCCTTCAAGATCTGACTAAGCATTGATGACTAAGCATTGATGACTAAGCACTTATGACTAATGACTACTTCTTTCCCCCCTCCCCAAAAAAGCTATAACTTTTGAGAGGTACACTCTGTACTTATAATTGTTTATGACAGTGAAAGAAAATTTAAGAGGCAGCAAATTATGAAGATCGCACAAACTGCTCTCAGGGACAAAGTTCACCAATTAGCTGAGGAAGCATTTCACCGGAAGCTAATTTCTGGCTACGGCGATGGTCAAAACAGCAACGAATATCAGATTGTCTGGAACGGCAAACCCAGACACCTACCTTTAGAACGGGCGAGTACCATATTGAGCAATTTGATCGAGCGATCGCACTAAGGGGCGATCGGACCAATTGAAGACTTACGCTCATCAACCCGATTTCTACGAGCAATCAGAGGAGGATTAGCGAAGAATCGGAGCAGAAACCGGATTGATCACCTCGCGCGCGTCAACCCTGTAATTTAAGCTCATTTCTTGACCCCTCCTATCTCCTGTTAGGGGGGGATAAGTTTGTTTTGTCGATCGTCGAGGATGAGCTAAATAGATAGTCCTAGACGCAGAAACCGGTTTTTTTACCAGTCCCGGACGCAAAAGCTTTCTCAAAAACCGGGGTTTCTCAGTTAAGGTTTTCGGTTCACACGCAGAATTTTCGTTTCTATTTCGGGTTTCTTTAGCCTAGTACCTCCTGGACTGTTGAACAAAAACATCGTTACAGCCACGAGCAAGAGTAAACACCCATATCACCCTTGCTGTGTGCGTCCTGGAGGGGTAGCAGTCTGAAATTTTTTTGTATTTATATATACCTTTTGGCAGTTTTCGGAAAAAGGAATTTTGTGTTTTAGTGAAATTTAATAAATTAAAAGTGGAGATAATATGGCGAGCAACGAAGTTCAGGGGAAGTTGCTAATTATTGGTGGCGCCGAAGACAAAGAGGGGGACTGCAAAATTTTGCGGGAATTCTTGCGCTGCGCCGGAGGCACTAAAGCCCGCATTGTAGTAATGACCGCTGCAACAAGCCTACCGGGAGAAGTGGGAGATAATTACATCCGAGTGTTTGAGCGACTTGGCGCTGAAGACGTGCGAGTTGTTGACACCCAGAGACCCGAAGATGCCAGCGATCCAGAGCATTTAGAAGCGATCGAACAAGCCACGGGCATATTCTTTACCGGCGGAGATCAAGCGCGGATTATTAGCTGCTTGAAAGACACCCAACTCGACGCAGCTATGCACAAACGCTACTCTGAAGGGATTATCATTGGCGGCACCAGTGCCGGCGCCGCGATGATGCCAGACATGATGATTATTGAAGGAGACTCGGAGACAAATCCCCGCGTTGATGTGGTAGCAATGGGCCCGGGAATGGGTTTCCTTCCCAATGTTGTCATCGACCAGCATTTCGCCCAACGAGGTCGTCTGGGTCGCTTAGTTACGGCACTCTTGCTGCAACCGGCTGTGTTGGGATTTGGTATTGACGAAAATACAGCTATTTTAGTCCACGGTGACGAGTTGGAAGTCATTGGCGAAAGCGCTGTAACTGTCATCGACGAGTCGGAAAAACTCCACGACAATATGGAGGGACGGTTGAAGGATGAGGGTTTGGCGATTTGCGGAGCCAAGTTGCACATCCTCCCCCACGGATATCGGTTTAACTTGAAAAGTCGCCAGCCGGTGTTGGATAGCGTAGCAACTACAGCAGACAGAGAAACGGCGGCCGCCTAATTTACTTGCAACTGGCAAACATCTTAAAATTATATGTAGGGTGAGCAATTTACACCTTACCCCTTCTACCAACTAGGATGGTTAAAAGCCCAGTTGCTGTCTCCAAAACTAATAAAAAGAAGAGGATTATACCTCTTCTTTTATTGGTGCGGTTTAAGATTTTTTAAGCACTTTTCTGTTCGCCAAAAATCGACTGCTGCCCTTCTTCTGTCGATATTAAATTCCACCCTTGAACTCTCAGCTTCTGATAAGTTGCCCATCCCTTAGAACCGCCCGGTTCCCGGTAGTCGGATACAGCAAACTGCGGAAAAGCTGTATAAGGCCGCCACGCCTGACGGGCATCGGTACGCAAGTGCAATATCTTTTCTCCATTGCCTCCGAGTCTGGGCAACCAACACATTTGTTTTAGCATTTTTAACACTCCAGAGTTTTACAGTAACGGTAATTCGCCAACATCCCACATTAAACTTTTAGAGCCTTAGAGCCACTGCTCGGAATATCTAACCGGTAACAGGGACGAATGAGATTTTCACCAATTACCAATTACTGGGGTAGCAGCAGTCGTTAAAGCTGATTTTGGTTCTACAAAGTTTGCCGGTCAAAAACTATAAAACAAGTGCTACCAAGACATAAGCAAAAATAATCATTGCTATTCTCGGCTCAAACTTGGCTTAAAGTCGCAGGAAAACCCAGTTGAATAAAGAATTCATTTTTCTGGTTTCCCTTGCCTTATAATTACACGCTCATCCTCGCTGTTTCCGCAGAAAATGACATCTTTCTACGGTATTATTCCTGTCCGCTAAAAAATGTTTCTTTAGTTACAAATCTTAAATGTTCACCACGATTTATCTAGTTATCAAAAGTTAAATTATTTTTCATACAATACTTCGGACAGTTTTTGATAGCCAACCGTAGAATAAGGGTTCAAGGCTCTAAGGCAAGTTCGCTACCAACGGAAAATCTAGGGTTTCAGGCTACCAACTCCAAACAGCCCGGACTATTTTTCATAAATAGCACTTAATAATTTTTAGTTACTTTAACTACATTTTTGATTAAAATCTGGTTTCCGGGTGCCTAGGGGCGCACCTTACTCAATCGCTAGGGTTCGCACTACTAAATCTTCCGGCTGCGCCCCCAAGTACCTTACAACATAAGAGTTACAGGTTTAACTCTTAAGAACGATGGCGACAGATTTACCAAATTGTAAAAATTAATACTAATCACACTTATAAGTTCTGAAAACAAGGTATTCATGGCCGCTGCAATTGAATTCAAACTCTTCGCTCCCAACAACAAAGCAGCTACACTGATCGGCTCCTTTTCCCAATGGGAAGAAATTCCTTTAGAAAAAGATGACAAAGGTTATTTCCGCACTAACATTAAGTTAGAAGACGGTATTTATCAATATAAATTCCGAGTTCAGTCGCAAAGTCCCTGTTTGGAACCGGATGAATGGGTAGAAGTCAATGACCCCTACGCGACTGAAATTGACCGCACTACTAATACAAGTACAGTTCGCATCAAAGCAGGCGCGCGAATTATTGATACCTATGTTTGGCAGCACGACGACAAAGAACTCCCCAATAATGAAGAATTAGTCGTTTACGAACTGCACGTTGCTGATTTTTCCGACGAGTCCGATGGTTCCGACAGTTGCAGTAAATTCCAGCAGGTGAGGGAGAAATTAGATTATCTGTGCGATTTGGGGATAAATGCGATCGAACTAATGCCAGTTAATGAATATCCGGGCGATTATAGCTGGGGCTACAAAGTCCGCGATTTCTTTGCCGTAGAGTCCAGTTACGGCGCAACTGCAGATTTGAAGCAATTGATTGACGAGTGCCACGGACGGGGCATTCGGGTGATTCTGGACGGGATTTACAACCACTGCGATGAAGAATGTCCCTTATTGCTAATCGATCGCAATTATTGGTACTACCGCGACAAACACTATCCCGAAGATCCGGCTAACTACTGGGGCCCGGAGTTTAACTACGAAAACTTCGACCCAAAACTCGACATTCGTCCCGCTTGGAAATTCATCGGCGATGTCGTTAATTTCTGGATTCAAGAATATCATATCGACGGCATTCGCTACGATGCTGTGCGGCAGTTGGACAATCGAGATTTCCTACACTGGATAACTCGTGAAGCGAAAAAAACCGCCGGTAACAAGCCATTTTACAACATAGCAGAACACATTCCAGAACTTCCCGAACTCGTCGCTGCCGACGGGCCGATGGATGGCTGCTGGCACGAAAGTTTTCGCATTTTTGCCATAGAAAACCTGGCGGGGAAGACTTTCGATATCGAAAAGCTCAAGCAAGTTCTAGAACCCAAACAACAAGGCTATCAAAACACAACTAATGCGATCAATTATTTAGCCAGTCACGACCGTGACCACTTGCTGGCCGAAGCCAGCTTTCGCGATATCGATCGAGAAGCGGCTTTTAAACGCGCTAAATTGGGAGCGGTTTTGTTAGTCACAGCAGTAGGAATACCGATGCTGTGGATGGGCGAAGAGTTTGGACAATCTACTGGGCAAACTCCCAACCAGCCGAATAAACTGCAATGGTCTTTGTTGAAAAATCAGCCAAATCATGAGTTGTTGGAATACTACAAACAGGTGATTCGGCTGCGGAAAAAAGTTCCGGCACTTTATACCGAAAATATTGAATTCATCCACGAAAATCCCGAAGCCAAAGTGCTGGCTTACTATCGCTGGAGCGATGAGGGAACGCGAGCAGTAGTTGTCGCTAATTTTTCGGATACTTATCTATCTGGTTACTGCATTCCTAAGTTTCCGGCGGCAGGAACTTGGCACGAGTGGATGTATAACAAAATAGTAGAAGTTGGGGAAGAAGGGTTTAAGTTTGATTTGCCGGAATGGTCAGCGCAAGTATTTGTTTGAGAGCGGGAGAATTATGTCTCCAGGCAGATGAACGGTCCAGTTGTACAACAGTAAATTGTATTTAAGACGGGCGCACCAAGCTCAACAAACTGGGTTTTTCTACCTAGGTGGATGGCTGTAACGATACTTTTTTGTAAAAAAACTCGGTTTCTGCATCCAAGAGTGCGATCGTAATTCCTGGTATTGAGAATAACAATTACAGGGCGACTTGCCAACCGTGAATTAACACGTCAATTAACACAAACTTTGTCGGAGGACAAACTCTATGGGCTGGCTAAAAAGATTGTTTGGTTTAGAAAAACTTGAAAATCAAGAAACAGTTGACGCTCCTGCTTACCAAGCGCCTGTAGCTCAATCTCAAGCTCAAGCTCAACCTGCTGCGAGCGCTCAGACAATCCCGCCGGAACGCATGGGCTTGAATGGAGAATACGATCAAAGCGGTTTAGCTAAACGGGTGGCTCAGGCTTTCGATGCAAATCCAGATGTTGCGGATATTGAGACTGTTTATGTAGCTCAACTTGGCACTACTGTGGTTCTCAAAGGTACAGTTCCCAGTCAGGAAATTGTCAACAAGTTGGTGACAATTGCTAAAGGTGTTAAGGGTGCAACTGGGGTGGAAACTAATGAAGTTACTGTCGGCTAACGCGACGGTTATTTCTAATAGTTAGCAGTTAGCAGTTAGGAGTTAACTTAACTGCTAACTCCTAACTGCTAACTGTTTTTTTTATCTCTCATGGTTTCAATAAAAAATATGACAGGGGACACCTTAGAACCTACTCGCGGGAAATTAGAACGGACTCTTTCGCAGGGAATTCAAGCTTTGTACCGCTCTCAACTCGGACACTCAACGAGTCAGGCGCTCTGCAATCTTTTAGATAACAAATTGATAATAGTTGTCGAAAATGGGCTTACTCAACCCGAAAAACTGCTAGCTGAGAACGGTCAGCAAGATTTGGCGTTGCAGGTGCGGACACAATTAGAATCTCTTCTGGAATTGCCACTGAAAGAATTAATCCAAAAGGTTTTGGGCGTGGGAGTCGTTGATTTGCTCCGCGATGCGACCTTGGAGACGGGCCGCACTGGAACGATCGCAATTTTGGACTCTGCACCTCAAGTTCGTGATTCTAATTATAAATCTAAAACTCAACCAAAACCATTTGAGAGTGGAGATGCTCGCGGATAATTGTTTCTAAATCTTTGATGTTAAAAGGTTTGGAAAGGTATTCCACGCAGCCGGCTTGGAGAATTTGAGCGCGGTCTTCTGGTTTTGCTAGTGCTGTGACAGCAACAATCGGAATATGTCTGATATCGGGGTTTTGTTGGACGCGCTTTACTACTTCCATACCGTCTATATCCGGCAAGCAAATGTCGAGTACGATTAGGTCGGGATGTCGATCGACTGCTGCTGAAATAGCTGCGTACCCGTCAACTGCTACCACGCACTCGCAGCCGAATAAATCGAGTATTTGTGTCAGCAGTTCTAAGTTGTCCGGATTGTCGTCTACAGCCAACACTAAAGGACGCTTGTCAACTGAGGCTTGACCGCTAGTGAAAGACGAGGATTCCAATTTATTGTTCCAATGAGGGTAGTTCATAAATGCCGAGCGAAACGACGATCAAAAAAGTTGTCTCCGAGGCATTCTTCAAGTGGCGCTGCGGCACTTGAAACAGATTGGCTCGTATTGGTAGCTCTCCGATGACCAGTTTTTGGTCTAACCCGATACAATATTGCTACAAGCTGCTGGCTAAAGGACCGCAGTTGATTAACCGCATAGCATCTGCTTAATTGTACCTCTCCCAGCACGAATTACCAACTGACGCGCTAAGAGCGCGTCAGTTGGTAAAAAAAATACGCACTAAATACAAAGAATCTTACCAATAAAGCATCCTCGCTCAATAGCGTTCAATTAGTGGCGACAGCTTTTTAGGATATTAAGAATATTAAACATGGGTTCCTATACAGGGATCTACCTAAAGGAAGATTCTAACGGACACTTAATTTTCCTAACTTCCACCTGCTGAGAGATACTTGATTACTCTACTTTAGACTTCAATGTTTTTAAGTAGTAATCATCACAATTTAAGCCAGTAAAAAAAATCAGTTTTTACATGAGCTTTACCGGATATTAACCTAGGAGGTTTGAATGACAATTCCAATCAGAGACGACCTGACTTACATTTTGCTCAAAAAGATTGGCAGCGGCAACGGCAAGGGAGAGGCGGAAATTAGGAACGCAGCGGAAGAATACGTCGGTCACGAGGTGGCAGAAGCGGAATTGCTCGGTCATTTGGACTACCTCAACCAAAGAGAATTTATCAAAGCTCAGTTTAGTGGCGAGCCTTATGGAGGAACTGAGGTATTGCCGCCTTTAGTCGCATTTCAAGAAGCTGAGTTAACAGACAAAGGCCGCAAACTGTTACACAAAATGGAGACGAATCCTCCGACATCGCTCCACCACGAAGGATCGGCAGTTCCTATCGCTTCAAAGGATATGCCGTTTTTGGAAAAAGTGATGGTAAACGGTCACTTGGAGGATATTTTTGATGCCAGGGACATTACCGAAGTAGTGTACCGGGTCATGCGCGATGTGATGACAAAAGATGCCATCGAGCACGTGGAATCTGAATTGCACAAAGAAGTTTTGCCTACGGATGACAAAACCCTGCAACAAGAAATAGCAGACCTCTGGAAAGATACAAATCCGCTGGTGGGATTGCTCAGCCGCATACGTCAGCCTTTGACCGGCCCGCCTGCACCTGCGGGGATCGATGGCAATTTGTTTGCACGGAGGGTGGAACTAGAAGGCTCACTTCCTTCGGGAGTAAAACCGGAAACTGCGATCGCGGCTGTATTTTCTGCCACGAAGGATGAGTTGTCCGAGGAGCGAATTCAGGAAATAGCTGGCTTTTTGCCCGACAGAATTCGGGGAATTTGGGAGTCGGCTTAATGAGAGATTTTAAGGTATAAATACTTACCAGCCGGGTTGAGCAACCTGGTTTCTCTATACCTTTTGTCTTGTAACTCTGGAATTGCTTTGTAATGAGGACGAAAGTCGCGATTAAACTCGATCGGACTTTCGTCCTCACTAATTTTCTGATGGCTCTTTTCTTGCTTTGTAAGTGCTGTGAAAAACCCGGTAGATCGCCGAAATTTGTCGAAAAAGCCGAAATATTCCCATAAACCGAGTTTCTCGCTCTGGGGTTAGGTCAACCCCCTAGACGCCGCGAAAGTGTTGTAATGTATAATACAATGCAAGTTAAGACTGTGGCTCGCAAAAATGCTGTCAACAGCCCGGGAGATCAAAAGGCATGGCCCGCATCAAAGTTAGACAAATGTCACGATCGACTTTACAACAAGAGATTTTACTCAATCGAATTACTAATCGCATCCGGAACTCTTTAGAACTGCAGGAGATTTTGACGACAACTGCCAGAGAAATCCGCAGCTTTTTAGAGAGCGATCGAGTAAAAGTTTATCGCTTTGAGGTCGACGGTAGCGGTGAGGTCATTGCTGAGTCGCTCAACGGCAACAATTTGTCCTCTATGCTGGGTTTGCGCTTTCCATCAGGCGACATTCCCAAGAGTGCTCGGGAAATGTTTCTCAAAGCGCGGCAGCGAGTGATTGTAGATGTGGAATTGAAGCATCAAACAATTAATCGGTTAGATTGTCCCGAAACCGGCAAAACTTTAGCAGTTGAAGATATTAGCTATAGTCCTGTAGACCCCTGTCACGCTGAATATCTGAAGGCTATGGGGGCACGTTCTTCTCTGACGGTGCCGATTCTGCATCAAAATCAGCTTTGGGGGCTGTTGGTGTCTCACCACAGCCAACCGAAACGGTTTAGCGATCGAGAATTGAAAATGGTGCAGTTGCTTGTGGATCAACTTTCAATTGCGATCGCCCAATCTTTTCTGCTGAGTCAAGCTAGACAGCAAGCGCGTGACGAAGCCGTTATCAACCAAATTACCAGTTTGCTGCATTCTCCTCTGGAACTCAACGAAATTCGGAAAGCAGTTCTCGAACAAACAGTCAAGCATTTGCACGGTTCGGGAGGGCGACTCTACCTTGCAGCCGAGTTTGGCGATCGACCGGCTTTGCTTTATACCTGTGGCCAGCAGCCCGCGGACATCGACCTTGAACTCAGCCCGTTTTGGCAGCAGATCATGGGGTTTGACAACCAAGGCGATCGAACACAAACTGCTAATCATACAAGCCAATTAGATATTTTTGAAAATCTGTATTCCCAGCATTACAGTTCAATTGACAGCAATGTTTCCAGTTTTATCGTACCGCATTTGTATGCAATTGCAGATATTTCTAAAGAACCTCAACTCAAATCTGTATCTGCCAATTTAGTCGCAGCTTCCATTCGTTCATTTTTGGCAGTACCGCTGCAATACCGCCAACAGTGCATCGGCTGTCTCACCGTTTTTCGCAGCCCCATAAAAACCGAAATTTTGTGGGCGGGCCGTTGCAGTTCGGACGCCCGGAACGATCGTCCCCGACAGTCCTTTGCAGCTTGGAAAGAAATCAAAACAGGCGAAGCTCAAAAGTGGACTAGCGAGGAACAGAAGCTAGCACAATCTTTAGGAACTCACCTGTACATGGCTGCAATGCAGAGGCGCGTCGAGGCGATGATCCGACACCAAGCTTCTCACGACCCATTAACCGGTTTACCTAATAGATTACTGTTTAATGAAAGGCTGTCTTTAGCTTTAGCTAGCGCTCACCAAAATGGAGAAATGCTGGCGGTAATCTTTCTAGATTTAGATAGATTTAAAAATGTTAACGATACTCTCGGTCATCCCGTGGGTGATTTGTTGCTGCAAAGTGTATCTCGGCGTTTGACTAACTGTTTGCGCGTGGGGGATTCGATGGCTCGTTGGGGCGGAGATGAATTTACTGTGCTGCTGTACAATATCAACAGCCCTGACGAAGCAACTAAAATTTGCCAGCTAATTATCCAGAGTTTAAGCAGTCCTTTTGATTTTGAGGGTCTAGAACTTTATATTAAGGCTAGCTTGGGAATTGCTTTGGCTCCTTATGACGGAGAAGATGCAGAAACTTTGCTGAAAAATGCTGATGCTGCAATGTACAAAGCTAAACAGAAAGGTCGCAATAATTATCAGTTTTACACGCGGGCGATCGGCAGTAAAGTCTCCGAGGATCTTAACTTAGAAAATCATCTTTACAAAGCTCTAAAAAAATCCGAGTTTGTGCTGCACTATCAACCGCAAATAAATTTAAAGACTGGTAAAATAGTCGGCATGGAAGCTTTGATTCGCTGGGAACACCCCGAACGCGGTTTGATTTCTCCCGATCGATTTATTCCCTTAGCTGAGGAAACCGGATTAATCTGCCAAATAGACGAATGGGTGATGCGGACTGCTTGCTTGCAAAATCGAGCGTGGCAGTTACTGGGATTGCCGCCGATGCGGATAGCGGTGAATTTATCAGCCCGGCAGTTTCTGCAACCTCACACGGTACAAACCATCGCTGAAATTTTATCAGAAACCAAGTTAAATCCCGAATATTTAGAAATAGAAATTACCGAAAGCATTGCCATGACAGATGTGAGCTTTACCGTGTCGGTATTGCAGCAGTTGCAGGACATGGGAATTCACATTTCTCTGGACGATTTTGGTACCGGTTATTCTTCGCTGTGGTCTCTGAAAAACTTTCCCCTCAATCATTTAAAAATAGACAAATCCTTCGTGGCAGATTTGGTGACCGGCAGCAACGGTGCTACTATTGTGAAACTGGCGATCGCCTTGGGACAGGGCCTGAATTTACAGGTGATTGCTGAGGGAGTGGAAACAGCAGAACAGTTGGCGTTTTTGCACTCGCATCACTGCGATATGGGTCAGGGTTACTTTTTTAGCAAACCCATACCGGCGGCGGCTATAACCCAATTGTGCTTAGAAAATCAATCTGGTAAATAATATCAATTCCGGTTGCACCGTCCGTGATTGTTGACTGTTGACTCACCGTGAACAGTCAACAGTCAACAGTCAAAAATGATAAGGAGTGCAACCGAAATCGATAGGACAGCTTACTGCCAAACAAACACTTTCGCTTCGTATTCCGGCAAGTCAATCATAATATTGTCATCGCCAGATTCAATATCATAATTCCCTGTCCATTCGTGCCAAGTTCCGTTTGCCGGGAAGTGGGGAACGCTGTAACCTGCTAGATAATTTTCCGACATATTCGCCACTACTACCACTCTCGAACCTTCATCGTTCCAGCGAGTGTAAGCAAAAACTTTCGAGTCGGGGTCTTCGTGGAAAAAGTCGATGTTTTCTGTGTAAAGTGCTTGGTTATTTTTACGCAGGTGAATCAAGCCTTTGTAGTATTCCCACAAACCTTTATTCTGGTCATTTCCTAGCAGCGTCCAGTCAATTTTAGATTGCTCAATTGTTTTGGCTTTGTATTCGCCAAATTCTTCGCCCATCCAAATCAGCGGCACGCCAACTGCTGTCATTAACAGCACGGTTCCCAACTTCGCCCGTTTGAATGCCGCTTCATCCAAAATTCCGCGATCGCCCAATTCGGCAAAAACGCGATCGTGGTCGTGATTGCTCAAATAATTGACTACATTTGTAGCACCCAAGAAACCTTGCCGCTTGCAGTCGATTACCTCTTTGAGCCGTTCTAAATCAAAATTGTCCCCGCAGAGTTGTGGAATTAGGGAGTGATAGAAACTGTCGTGCCAGCAGCCGTCCATCGGCCCGTCTAAATTCGTGATGCTGGGATTTTCGGGAATGTATTCGGCAACGGTATAAAATGGTTTGGGACCGGCGACACTTTTGGCTTCTTGAACGACCCAGTGCATGAAATCGTAGTTAGCAATTTGTCGCGCTGCGTCGAAACGAATGCCGTCGAGATGATATTCTTGAATCCAGAAGCGGACTGTATCGCCAGCAAATCTGCGGGCCGGGTAAGTGTCTAAGTTTTCGTCGTAGAATTCGTAGTTAAATTCCGGGCCCCAATTGTTGTCTGGATCGCGGGGTTCGTGGTGAAACCAATAATCGTGATCGATTTGAGTGAGGGGGCTCGATGCTTCCGAGTGGTTGTAAATCCCGTCGATGATGACGCGAATGCCGCGCCCGTGACACTCGTCTATCAGGTTTTTGAGTTCTTCTGTGGTTCCGTAGCTGGACTCGGCAGCGAAGAAGTAGCGGGGGTTGTAGCCCCAACTGTAGTCGCCTGGGTATTCTTTGAGGGGCATGAGTTCGATCGCGTTGACGCCGAGTTCGACTAGGTAATCGAGTTTTTCGACAACGTGCTTGTACTTGCCGCGGGCGAAGGGATCGTCTTCGCCGCCGGAAAAGTCAGCAACGTGCATTTCGTAAATCACTAATTCCCGATCGGCCGGTAGCGGTTTGTCGTCGTGTTTCCAGACGTAGGTATCGACAATGCGATCGCCATCTTTGATCCGAACAAGGCCGTTTTGAGTAGGATCGTCGATATCAGTCGCGTAGGGATCGACTATATCTACCCACTGATCCGCTTCCAGAAACCAGCTTTTCGACTGAACGCGAAATTTGTATTGATAAACGCCATCCTCCAACTCAACTCGCGTGCGGAAATAACCCTCTTCGTCCTTTTCCATCGGAATCTCTTCCCAATTAGAAAAAGAGCCAATCAAGGCAGCTCCTTTGTTATAGGGAGCAAATAACTTGAATTCAATTGGGGCGGCCATAATACCTCTTTCTAAAATATTTCAGTAACAGTTGATACTTTTAATTTCGCTAATTTAAGCGAACTCAGCATCGCTCTGCGGATATAATTTTTTTAAGGCTTAACTATTCCTAAAAGTATCCCAATCTGGCCTGGGCCTGCGCCTTTTATGAAGTGATATCGCGCAATATTGGCAGTGGGAGCGAAATTTATCTAACTGGGTATCGCTCAACAATAAGTATCAATAATATCATAGTTTTTTAGCATCTATCTTAAGGTATACTTACTTTTTTAACTTGAAAAAAATATCTGTACTGGGATAGATGCGGATTTAAAATTTATTACTTTTTTAACAACAAACAATTGCTCGGCTGGTGCACACTGCCTACCCTACTTTTTTGGTAATAATTAGTCAGTCGGTGTGCACTGCACACCCTAAATCAGTGCCCGTAAGGTGCGCACAGCGCACCCTACTTTTAACTTGATTTTGCCTGATGATAAGGCTTCATCCAACCAAGCCAGAACGCAGGGCGAGAACGGCAGCCTGAGTGCGGTCATCAGCGCACAACTTGTTCAAAATATTGCGGACGTGAGTCTTGACTGTACCGACAGTAATGTAAAGCTTTTCGGCGATTGCAGCATTGCTGTAACCCTGCACGATCAGTTCCAAAACCTCTAATTCCCGCTCGGTTAAAGGGTAAGTCTCAATGATGTGACTAAACTCGGGTTCGGCAGCCTTAATTGTGACTCTTTTGCCCTCAGCCTTCGGTTCTTCCGGTGCGGGTTCCTGAGTGCGAGCTTGTTTCAGGACGATACGGGCGATCGCCGGATCGATCCAAGAATTACCTTCGTGAGTTACTTTTACTACATCTAATAACTGATCGAAGCTAATATCTTTCATGCAGTAAGAGTCAGCTCCGGCGGCAAAAGCTGCCAGAACTTCTTCTTCATTGTCCTGAAAAGTCAGAATCAAAATTTTTGTATCTGGATCGGACTCCGCTACGGATTTTTTGAACTTTTGTGTAAGTTCAATGCCATCAAAATCCGGCAACCCAATATCTACAATAGCCACGTCAGGTTTTGAAGACTGAAGCAGTTTCAATCCATCTGTAGCGTTAGCTGCATCGCCGACAACTTCTATCGTGTCACGCTGTTGTAAAGCTGTGCGGATGCCGACTCTTGTCAGGTCATGGTCTTCTATCAAAGCAACGCGAATTTTACTCATCTTTCTTCCAATAGTCCGCTAAACTTTTAAAATATCGTCAACTGACTCAGCTAAACTGAGTAAATTTGAGAATGTGTCCTGATTTAGGGTTTTACAGGCTGCACATCATTTTTAAGCATACTCATGCAGCCGCCAAGAATGCAAGTTAATTTTTAAGTTATTTTGCGGCGATGCCTGCACGAGCCTTCCTCTGGACAGGTAAGCTCTCAATGTTTTAACAGTTTAACTGAATTATCTCATTGTCCGCCCGTTGATAGAGGTAAAGATATCACTACCGAGATAAGTTTAAAGTATAAAAAATTTTGATGCACTTGGCACGTCAAAATCAATAAAGCTAGCAGTACGAGTCTTTAGCCGGTGTTAGGGCTCAAGTCCAATGCTTATTTATATAACCTGTTATGACTCAGTATGACCGCAATAAGTCTTTTCCGTCGGAGTTTTCCGACTCTGAAATCTTACACAAAGTATCTGAAATAACATCCCCCCAACCGCAAGTTGGCGACCGCGAAACTCAGCACCATCGCCTGCAGTCGGCAATTCCTCACATAGTTTGGAAAACAAATGCCGACGGCTGGGCGACTTATTTCTGTCAGCGCTGGGAGGAGTACACCGGCGTACCAGCAGCAGCAGCTTTGGGTTTCGGCTATCTGGCGCAGGTCCACCCAGAAGACCGTCCTAGTCTTTTGGCGAGATCGCACACTTCTAAGTTCCCGCCGTCAAGTTACGAAATTATATTTCGTCTGCGGACGCGAGAGGGCATTTACCGCTGGAACCTGGCCACAGGAACGCCCGCTAATCTAGACAGTCAGGAAGTTTTGGAGTGGGCGGGAACCTACACCGAAATCGACGCCATCCAACAAACTCCAGCCGAACCCCAAGCAGAACCAGAATTTTGGCCCGCTCAAGTGCCCTCGGAAAACAATTTTACAGCAAAAAATTTGTGTGAAGGCCGGACGGTACGGGACGGGGAACACGAGTTGCACGCGATCGATCGATTTACAAATCTGTTAAGCCAGCGCGCGGGTAGCTTGTGCCAGTTGTTGCAAGGCATTGCGGATGCGACTGTAGAGGCGATCGCAGGAGCGGAATTTTGCCTAGTTGCTCTCCTGGAGTACGATTGCAGCGGCCTCAAAGTCAGCGCTGTCGGGGGCACGGAAAACTTTGGTGAGGGCACAACCCCGCACGTGCAAAACAAGCTGCTGTGGAAAGCATTTGCGACGGGAGAGTCTGTACTGTTGCGGTCGGAGTCGAGCGACGGCTTGCTGCCGGCGGCGGCCTGTGCTGCGGCGATCGAGTCGGCGCCAAGCGGGCGTTTGGGTGTGTTGGCCATCGGCAACGGCAAAGACAGCAGGGCGATTGACAGGCATACTCAGCAACTGCTGGCGGTGATGGGAAAACAAGCTGCGATCGCGATTAACAACGCGCTGGCGATCGAAAAATTAAAAAAACAGGAACAGCTTTTAGACTTGCAAAACGAGCTGCTAATTCGCCAGCAGGAAGAACTGGAAAATCAGGGGCGACGCATTCAACAGCAAAAATTGCAACTGCTAGAAGCAGCCAAGTTAAAATCGCAATTTTTGGGCATTATGTCCCACGAATTGCGAACTCCCATGAATTCGATTATCGGCTTTTCCCAATTGCTGCTGCGCCAGCACAAACAACTGCTGACCCCCCAGCAAACAGAAATGGTGGGGCGCATTTTACATAACGGCAAAAACCTGCTACTGCTAATTAACGATATCCTCGACCTCTCCAAAATCGAGAGTGGCCGCACTGAATTAAAAATTGAAAAATTTCATTTAGGGCATTTAGTAATGGATGTCGCCCGGGAATTCGGAAATCAAGCCACTGATAAGAACGTGCCAATGGCCGTCAGCGTCGGCTTGCAGGATCAGTTAATAGTTAATGACAAGTTACGCCTGCGGCAAATTTTGGTGAATCTCGTTTCCAACGCGGTTAAATTCACGCATGAGGGGAGCATTTACATTGAGGTGCGGGAATTAAATTGCGATCGGTTAACGATCACCGTTCGGGATACAGGAATCGGCATCTGTGAAAAGTATCTTCCCCACATTTTCGACAAGTTTCACCAAGGCGACCAAACCACAACTCGCTACTATCCAGGCACCGGTTTAGGACTAGCTCTTTGTGCTTCTTTAGTCAAGATGATCGACGGTACAATTACTGCCGAAAGTCAACCCAAAAAAGGTTCGATATTTCGGATGGAATTCCCGCGAAAAGTTTACCCTAAAACACTCAGTGGCTGACTGAAGACCTTTTTATATTTCTCAGAAGAGCCGATTTTAACTGCTCATACAAAAACTTTCGTCCCTCTCTAAGACACGAAAGAATAAATATGAGTAAGAGCAAAAAAAGGTTTTACCTAGTAATTATAGCGGTAGGGTACACCTCGGCGCACCCTACATATAGAGGTTTTGGGTAATCCCTTTATTCTTGAGTCCCTCTCTGCTAGGAGGAGAGTTTGTGTAGGATAGGTTGCAACAGCAGACTCTTATCTACAGACTAGAAGTTTTCCCTACTTCCGACTGAGTAGCAATTGGTTTAACATCGGTGTAGCCCATATTATTAGCTACGTCGCGCAACACTGTAATTTGCTGTTCAAACTCAAGACCTTCAATTTGACCCAACACGCCATTGACAGCCTCAGTTGCCTCATATCCTTCGGGGATATCGACAATTGTTTCCCCCATACCAATAGCCCAAGCATACCAAACCACCAACTGATTGTTAGCAGTTAAAGCTCCGTAAGCGTGAGAATAGGGCGTGTCGTCGCGGTTGACAATACCGCGCATTATATTCAGTTGTTGGTCATGGGAAAGCTTGTAAAAATCATCCAGCAGCATGGGAGCTAATTCTGGTTCGGCGGCGGCGGGAGCTGCTGGTGTAACTGAGTCTCCCATTTTTTCATAAACAAAATAGAGCAGCGCCAGTTTTTCATCTGTACCCAACCCGTTGATTGCCTGAACGATGTTTTGAGTGTCGTTGGAGAGAGAGTGAGGATTGGTCGCGGCGGGTGAGTTCATAAACAAAATTCCTTAAAAATGCTTCCAGAATATACAAATATCAAGATTTGTAAGTACAAGTCACCATCCCCGAGAGGTAATACGATTTGAGATTTGAGATTTGAGATTTGAGATTAAACAATGAGGAATGGCTTAGTATGTATGGGTTGGGAGCTTGGCTAAAGCTGCATTCTTTTCGGAAAGTGATGTAATGTTAAGGCACTAACCTAGAATAAATCATCCTTAAGATAGAAGCCAACGATACATCTGCGGGTAGATGAAAAAGCCGGGGAGTAAAGTAATAATTGATACAGTGAATTGTTAAATAAAACTACCAAGGAGTCGGCTATGTCTGAAATCAATACAGAAGTCAATAACACTGAAAACTTTGACGCTCAGCAGATCACTGAAAACGCGGAAGCTGGAGAACAAAAGTTGCCGACCGTTGATGTATCAGCAGACTACGAAGCTTCAAAAGAATTCAGCGTTAGTGACATCGATCGCACAGGTGCCGGCGCTCAAGCTGCCGCCGCTGCAACTGCACCTAAATTTCCTATTCCCGCTGCTCAAGATAATAGTGCAAAGCCGGCAGATACAAGCGGCAATCCCAATGATTTTCGTTCGATGGCTCAGGAAATTAAGCCTGCTGGTACACCGGGCGAAGTTACCGACGATTTGATGCAGAAAGCGATCGATCTTGGTACTCCCGGCAGTTAATTTAGAAATTCTCTATCCTCCATGCAAAACCTCTGTATTATAGGGTGCTGATGCCCCGCCTTACCCCTATAATTCCCGCGTCAAATCACGTTTTGCATAAGTTCTGAATTGTCAAGTGAGTGTACGATAAGCTGCCATACAGTAGGGACACAACATTGTTGTGTCCTTAAAGGCTGCAATAGGGTAGGGACACAACTTTGTTGTATCCTTAAAGGTTTAATTTTAAGTCGATCGCCCGACAAACTTTGCCGACAGCGCGGTCGCCCAAAATTTCAATTACTAAATCCACGCAATCGCCCTCCAGCATCGACTTAATAAATAACTCTGGATGCAGCGCTTTCCAGAAATATTCAACAAACCGATTAATCTCAGCTTCTGACATTCCCGACTTCCCCGCCGCCATCATTTCGCGTTCCGCCTGATTGCGCCACACTTGAGAAATGCGATAATCTTGGGGATACAAAACCATCAACCGATCTAATCGGTTCCACAGCGGCAGATAGTCGTGCAGCTTGGCATTCATATCGCGCGCAAACTGACAGTCGCTTTCTGTGGAAATCGGAAACGGTGCAGTCGCCAAAAACTCGTTTAATTTGGCATCAACCACCGGATTCACACCGACAAACCAACCTTCAAAAAGTACAATATCCGCACCGGAAATAATTTCTGGTTGACTTCTATCTCCTGCACCTCCATAGGCAGATTTGTCAAACCTGGGAATTTCTATATTTTTATTAATTAAATCGGGTTTGAAGGCATCAGATTTGGGATTGTCAAGTCCTGCTAAATTGTGAGTTAGAGAACCGCGCAACTTGTCTAAAACTTCGATGCCCAAGTCAATATCGTGAGTGCCGGGAGGGCCGCGCCAAATTAAACGCGGGTCTGCTTTTTGGAGTTGTTGGCGATCGGCATAAGTCTTGTAAAGATCGTCTAAAGAAAGGCTGACAGTAGAATATCCCAATTTTCGCAGAATCAACCTCAAAACTTGGCATAAAGTAGTTTTTCCCGTTCCTTGCCCTCCTAAAATTCCTTGAATTAAAGGACGGTTTAAACTTTGTTTGGCAGTCGATAATTGCATTGCCAGCGGCAGCCACAGATTCCACAAAGTTTCGAGGAAAACAGTTGACTTTACGGGGAAAGTATGCAGTTCGTCAAGAAGAGAAAAGAATAAATCGGTTTTGCAGCGGACAACATCGGCTACATTGTCGGGAGTAATCCCAAAAGCGCGCGTTAGCGAAGCCCTCGAAGAGGATCGCACATCATCCGCCAGTTCCCAAAAAGCCAGGTGCTCGAAGTCGGGCGCGATCGGGCGATCGCCGGCTTGCCACCGATGTAAAATTTCAACAGGCGTTACAGTCGATCGATCCATCTTCTCAAAACTCTTGATGCCAGAGCGGGTTTTGTACAAATCCTATCTGCAATTGACAAATATTTGACCCCACTCAAAACGGATAAAAGCCCCACTCCGCTCGTGGAGAGTTCAAAAATTCCGACCCTAGTTCAAATTAAAATTTTTTTAAGAACACCTTTATATAAATACTATCTACAGCAGACAAATATTTCACTATTTTTTAAGAACCTAGTTTGAAAGCCTCGACAAATAAATTGTAAGTCAGACCAATTTTCAGAGCATTGAGCATTTCCACCCACAAATAACCTGCCGCAGGCCGCGGGCCGCCGTAAACCAGCCAGTTCACCAACTCGGTCAACAACACCAACAGCCCGGCCGCGATAATATCCCAATCCGCAGATTGTCCCGCGATGGTCGAAATAGCTGTTCCCAAAAAAGTGCCGAACAGCAGGCTAATTATCAGAAGCGAAATCCGCCGCCAAGGATTGCTCAGCCAGCCACGGAAGCGATCGCCCAAAACATCAATTAATCTGTTAATTCGGGTATTCTGCATAAAAGTTATACGATTTGAGATTTGAGATTTGAGATTTGAGATGCGGAATGACTTATGAATATTGGGGTTGGGAGTACGGGCCTATAGTGGTACTCTTTTTTTCAACTGGTATTAAAAGCTATACCGATGAGTAAACAAATGACCCTCCCGACCAACTCCAAATCCTTACCGGAGTCAGTATGTCGCCATCTAAAATCTCAAATTTAACATCTAAGATGGTATTGAGCGATCGCGGACTTATAGCCGAGAACGGTCAAGTAATTAAGTGTAAGTGTATCTTGTGGCACAGCAGCCCCTGGTTTTACATTAAAAATAGTTAAGACTCATTACCGGTGCAGTCTATCCTGTAAGCCTAAAATTTATGAATCTTAAAATTTACCAGATCGTAATTGGAGCGTCGATCGTCCTAATTACAGGAATGTTTCTAGGACGTTTTGAAATCACTATCTCCCACGGTTCAAATCAGTCGAGTGATTGGCCCTCACAAGCCACCGCACTCCCCCCAATACCCCCCGTTTCCCCAGTCGCGACAGCTTCTGCCGACACCGCCAGCGAGTCCAAACCCGATTCAACACCAACCCCCCCAGATCCAGAGGAGGAATTGCTTTCCTCAGTCCCTGTAAATGCTAAAGCCTCCGGCCTTTTGCGCGTCAGCAACCGCAGCGAACACCCAGTGCGAGTAGCCCTGCTGTCGAAGCGGCAAGCCAAGGAATCCTATGGAAAACCCGCGCACTGGGATTTTGCGCCGGGGGAAGGCGGCGGCAAGGGACTGATGCTATCGCTGCCGGAGGGCAAGTTACAAGTCAAACGAGGAGACATTCTGGTGGTTTTTGCTCAGGATGGTTCTCGCCGCTACTGGGGGCCTTTCGTCGCCGGGGAGACATCCTCACCCGCTTGGAACAGCACAGCCGGAGAATGGCAATTAATTTTGCAGCCGTGAACACTTAGCTGCAAGTGCCGAGATTTTGGTCAAGAAACCCGGTTGATACGGTTTTATTGAGAATGGTGCCGCTATGGGAGGTTAAACTCACATAGCGGCATCATTATAAAGAACAGGCAAGATGCCTGTTCCACAAAGAGTGAATTTTGTTGTGGGGAGTAGGAGTTGGGTTGCTCTAGCCCGCCCATAAAAGCCTTATTGAGAATGGTGTAACATCTCAGTTGAACCGCATTCGATCGAATTGGGAGTTTCGAGAATGCGAATCTTTCGGTAGACTCTCTATGCGAGCTAAAATTTTAAATCTAAAATCGCAGGAAGTTTCCGTGAAGGAAGTTATTAAAAATTTGTCAGAGTTTAGAAATCGCCCGTTAGCGAAGCCCTCGAAGAGGCTCGCACCTTTGCTGCTATCAATTTTATGGCTGTGCGCGATCGCCTCGGTGGCTTTTTTGTGGAATCTCGGCAACATCGGCTTAGTTGACGAAACGGAACCGTTATTTGCCGAAGCTGCGCGTCAAATGACGGTGACAGGGGATTTCATCACTCCTTATTTCAACGGCGAAACCAGGTTTGACAAGCCGCCGCTGATTTACTGGCTGATGGCGGTGGCTTACCGCACTCTGGGCGTTAACGAATGGGCTGTGCGTCTTCCCTCGGCATTGTGCGCGATCGGTCTGACTTGCCTCGGATTTTATACCTTATCGAAGGAAGAAGGAAGAAGGAAGAAGGAAGAAGGAAGTTCGGCAACGGATTCTGTAACGGATTTAACGGATGTCAGGAAGAAGGAAGAAGTCCGATGGAAGCCGGAAGAAAAAACAGAGAATAACAACTCTAAACTCAAAACTCCCCGTCTTCCCCTCTTTTTTTCTACTCCTTGGATTGGTGCGGCCCTAATAGCTTTAAATCCCCAAACTATTGCCTGGGGACGGACTGGCGTTTCAGATATGCTATTAGTCGGTTGTATGTGTTCGGCACTACTCGCATTTTTCCTCGGTTACACTCTAGAAGAACAGAGAGAAAAAGCAGAATTTTCTCCCGTTTCCGCTTCCCGATTTCCCAATAAGTGGTATCTGACTTTTTACGTATTAATTGCCTTAGCAATTTTGGCTAAGGGGCCTGTGGGAATTGTCGTGCCAGCGCTGATTGTTGGCAGCTTCGGGCTTTATTTGGGAAAATTTCGGCAACTTTGGCGCGAAATGCGTCCGGTGCCGGGAATCTTGATTATTCTGGCGATCGCCTTGCCTTGGTACATTTTCGTTATTTTAGCCAACGGTCAAACTTATATTGACAGCTTTTTTGGCTATCACAATTTCCAGCGTTTTACTGGAGTAGTCAACAAGCACTCGGCGCCTTGGTATTTTTACTTTTTTGTAGTGCTAGTGGGTTTTGCACCTTGGTCGATTTATTTGCCTGTGGCGATCGCCCGCACCCGTTTTTGGCAGCGCAGTTACTGGCGTCGTCAACCGCGATCGGCTCAGTTGAGTTTATTTGCCCTATTTTGGTTCGGCTGCATCTTTGGCTTTTTCACGATCGCCGTGACCAAATTGCCCAGTTATGTATTGCCTTTAATCCCCGCCGCTGCGATTTTGGTAACGCTGCTGTGGAGCGATATTATTGCAGGCAACGAACCTGAAAACAGGCGGATAAAGTTAGAAAAGAAACCTAATTCTTTACCGCGAGGGCTGTTAGTTACATACATTTTTAATGTCATATTTTTATTAATTGTAGCCGGAGCAACTTTCTACAGCTACAACTGGCTGGGAGACGACCCGGCAATGCCCAATTTCCCCCAAGCAATTCAGCAGTCGGGATTACTGATTGTCGGCGGTACGATTTGGATAATTACAGCAGTGGCGATCGCACTTTTACTGTGGAAGCGGCAACAGCGCTGGATTTTGGTTGCTAACCTCATCGGGTTAGTAGCATTTATCATCTTTGGTCTTACTCCGGCCTACAAAGTGGTCGATATCAACCGCCAGTTACCTCTGAGACAGTTAGCGCAGGTTGCAGTTCAACAAAAACTGCCAGGGGAAGAGTTTATTATGGTTGGTTTCTGGAAACCAAGTCTGGTTTTTTATACCCAAGAGCCGGTGACTTACTACCGAGCTGTCCAAAAGGCGATCGACTACATTAAGCAATCTAAAAACCCAACTTCTCCCTCTATTTTGTTGCTGGGATATCCAGAGAAATTTGTGCAATTAGGATTGCAGCCAAATCAATATCAATTGTTGGAAAGTCGAGGCGCTTACCAACTCGCCAGGGTTCCGAGACAAGCGTTTCGATAGTGCCTATAGTGTGACTCATACTTGTTAAACAAGGTAGAAAAATGATTACAACTAAGAATCTTCAACTACTTGCCGTCGAAAGGATTCACATAGAAGCTTTCTTACGAAGTAAAAGCGAGCTTGCAGCAATTTTAAATGTCATAGTGCCTGATAGCTGGCCTCTTTTCCCGGAAGCATTTTCCCTCCCTGTTGACGAATCTTCCGAATCCAATCCGCCTCCAACTGACTGGCACAGCTACTTCTTTATTCATCCAAAAAATCAAGTGCTTGTCGGCAATGGAGGTTTCACAGGCTCACCTGATGAGTCGGGGACTATAGAGATAGGTTATGAAATTGCTTCCGAATATTGGAATCGCGGATTTGCAACTGAGGTGGCACAGGGAATGATCGATTATGCTTTCGCTCACGAGGAGGTGAAAGCAGTCATCGCCCACACTTTAGCTGAAAAAAATGCCTCGAATAGCGTGTTGCAAAAAGTGGGAATGAAGTTCATTGCAGAGGTGGAAGATCCTGAAGAAGGCAAGATATGGCGATGGCAAATAAGCAGGGATGAATATCATCCGACTTGAACTTTAACGCCGTTTCGCTGTTTAAGCCATTGGTTTTGGCGGTAATTTGAAGGTTCTCCGTTGGAGCATTAAATCTGGCAGATTGAATAAAAGCTATAATCTAGTCACTACCTAAAACCCGAAGTTCGGAGCCTACAATGGTTTCCATTCTCAACAAACTCTCCTCGTTAGTCTTGGAAGGATTAGTCAAAGTAATGAGGGAAAAGCAGCAACTCAGCTTTAAGCAGGCAGTTGTGAGACAAACTATATACTACGTCTCAAAACAGTTACCACGCGAAGACCAAGATAATGGAGAACGCTACTTCATCTCTTTAGCCAATAAATGGATCGAGCAGCCGACACAGGAAAATGCAGAAAAGGCTTCAATGGGGGTTGCCTGCGATTATATAGATGGAGGTATGAGATATTTCGATTATCCATCATATTTTCTTACACCTGCTGAGGCAGCAGGCAGTAGTGCATATGATGCAACACAATGCACCTTAACAGCATCTGGAAACGATTCGCGAGCCGCCTATGAATGGCAAATTACTGCTGCGTGGGCTATTTTGAATAACAAAGAACCACCGCTGCTGAAATAGAAATGCTTAATCAATATTTCGACGTACTAACATCCGTTTAAAGCTCGTATAAAACATAAAAGCTGCTCTAGTGTATTTAGACAGGTGGAAGACTATGATTCCAATCAATGAACCTCAAAAGCAGTTGCAGCATTCGATCGCTCCCATGAGTCAGTCGCATCAACCGATCGCGATCGCAGGACAGACTAGCAATACAGTATTATTATCTGAATCAGACTCCGCATATGTTGAGGAAACACTGTATCTTCTCTCAGTGCCCGGGATGCGGGAATCAATTCGGGAAGGAATGGCAACGCCGATCGAGGATTGCGATCGCTCTTTGGACTGGTGAGGAGAGCCGACCATACGTGCAATAATCAGCGATATTATCTGGTACGCGATCGCCTGAACCTATGGATGCGCTAATCGGCAAAACTTTACAGGGTGGAAAGTACACCCTCGAACAAGAATTGGGAAGAGGCGGCTTTGGAATAACTTTCAGGGCAAATCACCGCTATTTAGGACAGCCTGTAGTCATTAAAACCCTCAACGAATCTCTGCGGCAGCAACCCAATTTTGCTGAGTTCGATCGCAAGTTTCAAGACGAAGCGAGGCGGTTGGCTTCCTGCGTTCATCCGAATATTGTCCGCGTCAGCGATTTCTTTGTGGAAGACGGACAGCCTTACATGGTGATGGACTACATAGCCGGTCAGAATTTGGGCGATGTAGTCGGTTCAAATAATCCGCTGCCAGAAAATCTCGCAATTCTCTACATCACTCAAATTGGCTCTGCTTTAAAAGTTGTTCATCAAAAGGGTTTGCTGCACCGAGATGTCAAGCCGCAAAACATTCTTTTGCGCCAAGGTACTCAGGAAGTCGTGCTGATTGACTTTGGCATTGCCCGCGAGTTTACTCCCGGTGCAACCCAAAGTCACACTAATATGGTGTCCGACGGCTACGCGCCGCCAGAACAGTATTTTGCTCAAGGAAAATATACGCCCGCCACAGATGTTTACGGTATGGCGGCGACGCTTTATACTCTGCTGACAGCACAGGTGCCGGTGGCTGCAATTTTGCGTACCAGCCAACCGATGCCATCACCCCGCGACTTGCGGCCTGAGCTAAGTGCGGCTGTCAGCTCAGCGGTGATGCGGGGAATGACGGTAGAAGCTCAAAATCGCCCTGCTACCGTGGATGAGTGGCTGTCGCTGCTGCACGGGCAGCCTCATGGTGCAGCGTCGCCGAGCACCGGGCCGACGGTGGCGGTGATTCCGGGACACGGGCCTCAGTCGCCTGCGGGTTCGAGAACAGCGCCTGCTGTGGTGCCTTCAGGGAACAACAACCGCAAGGTTTGGTGGATTTTGGGGTTCGTGGCGATCGCACTTATTGTTGCAGGTTTAGTCGGGATTGCTAGGGTTTTCCTCAACCGGCAGTCTTCGGAACCCGCACCGGTAGCCCAGGACGATCGCACTTCGACCCCCGCCGATCCAGACGCGCGTGTGAACCCCGCACCAATTCCCGCGCCGACATCAACACCAGCCCCGACTCCCAGAGAAACTCCGCCGCCTGCTGCTGAAACTCCAGCGCCCGCTGCTGAAACTCCAGCGCCTGCTGTTGAAACTCCAGCGCCTGCTGCTGAAACGCCAACACCAGCCCCAGCGCCAACACCAGCGCCTTCTCCGGAGGCTGTCGAACCCACACCAACGGAAAAACTTGTTGACAAAGAGTTGCCGCCAGATCGATCGCCCGCACCCAGCGAACAACCGGGAACCAATTATCAGAAGACTCCCACAATCCCTGGGTATGCCGTTGGTACGGCGGAAAGTCAGATTTTATCCGAATTGGGAGAACCGACTGACTCTCAAGCGCGGGGCTATTGGCCGAATACTCGCACCGCACTTTACGAAATATTGCCCAATCGGATTACTCTCGGCTACATTTACGATCGCGATTCGGGCGAGCTAGTACAAACAGAGGGTTCTTTTGCCCAGTCGGTGGACGATTTGGTGGTGCGAACCGCGTTAAACGGGATGGTGGGCGGCGCCAGCAGGGAAATTTTGCAAGGCTTGGGCGACGTGCAGCAACGCCGGAGTAATCGGTTTACGTTTAGGAAGGGTTCGCTCGAAGGGATGATCGAACGCAACGAGCGCGATCGGATTTACATCGGCGTCTGGGACGAAAACTTGCATTAATTAGGAATTACGCAGGGGTGGTCAGAAACCGGGTTTTTGCTCCAAGACTTCGTTAAAGCCGACAAAAACCGCAAAAAACCCGGTTTCTTTAATCCCCAATCGAAAATCCAAAATCCAAAATCTAAAATCCCTTGACTTGACGCAACACGAAATATTGTCTATCATAAAAGAACACACGAGGGGCTGTAATGGTTTCGACAGGGTGGCGAAAGCTGCTCCGTGATGCAGGTCGAGAGGGAGTCTACTCTCGTTAATATCGGCTCAAAAAAAATAGTAAATGCGAACAACATCGTTCCTTTCGCTCGCAAAGCCGTAGCTGTAGCCTAAAAACTTCTTGAGCTCGGTTTAGAGTGTATGCCACCTCACTCCGTTAAAGGTAGCATAACAACCCCCAACGGATGCCTTAGCTAAACGTTTCTAGTCGGCTAGCTAGGAAAGCAATCACTAGAAAATCCCCCCATTTGGGATAAAGATGGTTCCCGCCCCGAGGATTAGAGGGGATAAACCTGTGAACGATCGGAAGGTAAATACCCGCTTTGGACGGCAGTTCGATTCTGCCCAGTTCCATAAAACAAGTGACGTAAAATCAATGGTTTAAGCCATTTGAAAGCCACTTTACAGCATTAAAAGGGCTCAGAGTTAACTCTGGGCCCTTTTGTTTGGCATTCAATCTAAAACCTAAAACCTAAAATCGCTCGGCTCGATCGGCTAAGTAAAAATACATAAATTACCCATCCATTAGCTACGCTGCAGGCTCATATAATTAGAACTTCACCCTGTCTGTGCGTTCTAGGAGCCTGTCGGGCGATATACTATTAGGCGGTAAAGCATTAAAAATCTTTACAAAGACCCCGATTTCTAAGCCTACTCCTACGAAGGACGGGTGAAAAATTATATGCTGATCGCTCAAAAGCTGGACAAATGAACCCAGGAATTGACTTACAAGGAAGTTTCGTAGAAGCCCTCATGAATTTGGGCTTACCGGCGGACATCGCCCAAGTGCTTTGGCTACCGCTGCCAATGTTGCTGATGATTGTCGCTGCCGTTTTCGGGGTACTCACTAGCGTCTGGCTGGAACGGAAAATTTCCGCCGCCGCTCAACAGCGGGTAGGCCCGGAATTCATCGGCCCTCTGGGAGTTTTAGCACCCGTTGCTGACGGTCTGAAGTTGGTATTCAAAGAAGACATTGTACCGGCGAAAGCTGACGCGCTGCTATTTACCCTAGGTCCGGTAATTGTGGTGATTCCAGTTTTTCTCTCGTACTTAATCGTGCCCTTCGGAGAGCATATGCTGATCGCCGATATGGGGACAGCGATATTTCTGTGGATTGCCCTGTCTAGCATTCAGCCGATCGGCTTGCTGATGTCCGGCTATGCTTCAAACAACAAATACGCCCTCCTCGGCGGACTCAGAGCCGCGGCTCAATCCCTTAGCTACGAAATTCCCCTAGCTTTGGCAGTATTGGCAGTCGTGATGATGTCCAATAGCCTCAGTACGATCGACATCGTACACCAGCAAGCCGGCTACGGCATTGTCGGCTGGAATATCTGGCGGCAACCCGCAGGTTTCCTGATTTTCTGGATTGCAGCACTAGCAGAATGCGAACGCTTGCCCTTTGACCTCCCGGAAGCAGAAGAAGAATTGGTAGCAGGATATCAGACTGAGTACACAGGCATGAAATTTGCTTTGTACTATATCGCTTCCTACGTTAACCTCGTCCTTTCTTGCCTGCTAGTAGCAGTTTTGTACCTCGGCGGTTGGGAATGCCCGATCCCTGTCGAAGTGCTGACAAATGCCCTGGGATTGAGCGAGACGACTCCTTGGTTGCAGGTAATTACTGGCTTGCTGGGCATTACAATGACGATGCTGAAAGCCTACTTTTTCCTGTTTCTGGCAGTTCTGCTCCGCTGGACTCTGCCGCGAGTTCGGATCGACCAATTGCTAGATTTGGGATGGAAGTTTTTACTTCCCGTTGCTCTAGTTAATTTGCTATTGACCGCAGCTTTGAAACTTGCCTTTCCCTTTGCTTTTGGCGGTTAATTAATAATAGGTAAAGGGCAACAGCAAAACAAAAATAGCTGTTAACCAATTACCTATTATTAATTATCAATCACCAAAAACTCAAGTACAGAGAGAGAACACCATGCTAAAATTCCTCAATCAAGTAGGCGAATACGCCAAAGAGACTCTTCAAGCTGCTAAGTATATCGGTCAAGGGCTATCTGTTACTTTTGACCACATGAGACGCCGGCCGATTACGGTGCAGTATCCTTACGAGAAACTAATTCCTTCGGAACGTTTCCGGGGTCGAATTCACTTTGAATTTGACAAGTGCATCTCCTGCGAAGTATGTGTTCGGGTGTGTCCGATCAACTTACCTGTAGTGGATTGGGAATTTAACAAAGAAACTAAGAAGAAGCAACTCAAGCACTACAGTATCGATTTCGGAGTGTGTATCTTCTGCGGCAACTGCGTAGAATATTGTCCGACTAATTGTTTGTCGATGACAGAAGAGTATGAGTTGGCCACCTACGAACGTCACGAATTGAATTTTGACAACGTGGCCCTCGGACGTTTACCCTACAAGGTTACAGACGATCCGATGGTGACACCGATGCGGGAATTCGCTTATTTGCCGAAAGGTGCGATCGACCCTCATGAAGTTTCCTACACCGATCGCCGCGCCGGTCTGCGTCCAGAGGAAATTATCGAAAAGTAAGTAATTAGTCATTAGTCAGCAGTCATCAGTCATTAGTGAAATAACCAATTATTAATGACTGCTAACTAATGAGTAAAAACGAACAATAGAAAACTAATAATTGAGGATAAAAAATTGTGAATCTAGCTGAAGGGGTTCAAATTGTTTCATTTGGAATACTGTCGGTAATGATGATTGCAGGAGCACTAGGAGTAGTGCTGTTCTCAAATATCGTTTACTCAGCATTTTTGCTGTGCGGCGTATTTACTAGTATTGCCGGCTTGTACTTGTTGCTGAATGCCGACTTTGTAGCAGCAGCGCAGGTATTGATTTATGTTGGCGCTGTTAACGTCTTGATTTTGTTTGCCATCATGCTAGTAAACAAGCGAGAAGATTTCCGCACAATTCCCAACGCTTGGGTGCGTCAAGTAGCAACAGCAGTAGTTTGCGTAGGCTTGTTTGCGCTTTTGGGTACGATGGTGGTGTCTACTCCTTGGGCTATTGTCGCGACGACGGGAGCACCTGCCGAAAGTTCGATCGTCACTATCGCCAAACATTTCTTCACCGACTTTTTGCTGCCTTTCGAGTTAGCATCAGTGTTTTTGTTGATGGCAATGGTGGGAGCAATTGTGTTGGCGCGCCGCGATTTCTTCCCGGATGAACTGTCAAAGAAGCTATCCGAAACACCTGCTTTGAGTTTGCCGGAAAGACCTCGCGAATTAGTTTCTGCCGGAGATGTGTCTTCGCCAGAATCTAAGTAATATTATGGTGCGCTAAGCGCACCATAGTGTTAGTTTTGTAGTAACTTTAGATTGAGACAAAATCGCAAAATTTATGCAACTGCAACTCCAGTATTTCCTGTTATTAGCCGCCGCTCTTTTCTGTATTGGTATTTACGGTTTGATTACCAGCAGAAATGCAGTGCGCGTGTTGATGTCGATCGAGTTGATGCTGAATGCTGTCAATCTCAATTTGATGGGTTTCTCCAATTATCTCGACCCTGTACAAATTAAGGGGCAAGTATTTACCGTGTTTGTAGTTACGGTAGCGGCGGCTGAGGCTGCCGTAGGTTTGGCAATTGTTTTGGCGATTTATCGCAACCGCAATACCGTAGACATGGAAGAATTTAACTTGCTGAAGTGGTAATTCATCAATAGTCATCAGTCAATAGTCATCAGTCATTAGCAACAAACTAATGCAGATTAAAGACTGATGACTAAGGACTAAGGACTAAGAACTAAGAACTAATGACTAATGACTTCTAGTAATTTCTAGAGTAATTCTCCCCCCGAAATCAGGGATGGGGGCAGCAGGTTTCGAGAGTTGTAGTTTAACTTTTTCGACTAACGGTAGTTCTAAAAGCGCTTGAGCAATAGTATCTGCTAGGCGTTCGATTAATAAAAACTTCGAGTCTTTGACTAGCTTTTGAATCAGAGTAATGGCGCTGCGGTAATCAAGAGTATGTTGAATATCATCACTTTTTCCAGCTTGCGATAAATCCAGCCATAGAGTAACATCCACTTCAAACCACTGCCCCAAAACTTGCTCTTCCGGCAGATAGCCCGTATATCCGTAACAGCGAATTCCTGTAAGTTGAATAGAATCCATTTTGCAATAAACTAAAAGTGCGTTGCCTATACCAATTTGTATTAAACCAGATAAAGTTCTCTTTCTCTTCCCTCTCTTTTTTTGCCCTTTTCCTTCTTCCTCTGCGCTCTTTGCGCCCTCTGCGGTTCAATCACTCTTATTCTATCTTAAATTTTATAACTCTCCTCCTTTCTCCAACTTGTCGAGTAAATCCTCAGCAACTTCATACCATTTCCGCCTAATTTCAGCATCTTCTGGCTTTTCTGTCAAGCTGCGCCCTTGTAATTCTGGATATTTATTGTAATATAATTCATCCACTTTTTGATAGAATATATCTTGATCAATGTTGAGATTTTTGCGTCGTTTACCAATCTTTTCTTGACGAATTATTTCTGCTTCCTCTAAGGATGTATCGGGAGGTTGCTGGGGGGAAGAAAATTTAGGTAACTCCGGCAACTTGGGCAACGTGAAACCAGATTTGACTACACTAAAAGCTAACATTCCCGGCAATAAAACCACGCTTAAACTCCCTAGGGTTTTCCAAGGTATTAACTGGAAAATGTTGTAGTTTTTAACAATTTGAGGGTTTGGGTTAACAGGAGTATGATTGCTGGTAGCAGTTTGAGTGGCGTTTTTGAAAGGGCGGCCGACAAAGTTCATTGTCACCATTTGGGAAATTATACTGCCAATGTGAGATAGTTTTGGATCTTTGAGTGCTTCGCGGACTTCTTTTGCGGATTGGTAGCGATCGCCCGGTTGTTCTGCTAACATGCGATCCAATACGCTGGCTAAATTTGGGCTGACACTGACGTGCGATCGCCAATCCCAAGTTTTATTATTGATATCGTACAATTTTTGAGGCTTTTTGCCGCTTAGCAGTACCAAAGCCGTGACGGCTAAAGCATACAAATCGCTAGCAGCAGAAACTTTACCCAGTCGCATTTGTTCGGCCGGCGAATAACCCTGTTTCCCGATCGCCGTATCCGATTGTCCGTTAAACTGAACTACGGCATTGGCTGCGATTTGCTTAACGGAACCGAAATCAATTAAAAATGGTAGTTTGTCAGCCTCATGCTGAATAATATTATCCGGGGAAATATCGCGGTGAATTAAATTTTTTGAGTGGATGTATTCTAAAACTGGTAAAAGCTGAAATAGCAGTTGAGTAACTTCGGCTTCGGTAAAATTTTTACCTTGCTGCTGCCGCGATATCAATATTTCTTCGTAGGTTTGACCCTTGATATAATCTTGCACTAAAAATAAAGATGGATTCCCGCCAAAATCCGTTCGCAGGAGTTCTCGAAACCTTGGAATTTGCGGGTGTTGGAGGTGGTAAAGCATACTCGCTTCGCGATCGAACAATTCGGCGGCTTTGGGGCTGTGAACCACCGGAGAAAACTCTTTGAGTACGCAAGATTCGTTGTAGCGGTTGATGTCTTCGGCGAGGTAAGTGCGCCCGAAGCCACCCCGGCCTAATTCGCGGAGAATGCGGTAGCGTTTTTCGAGAGTCGAACCAGGGATGAGGAGGGAGGAGTTAGACATAAACAACGGCAAATTGTTCGAGTTGGGGAGTCGCCGAGCACAGTATAGCTTATTGTAGCTAAGTTTGTTTGAATGCAAGGGCGATCGCTGGATTTAGCCCCAGCTTCCTGCACAACTTCAGCTAATTATGTCAATCTTATCTGATTGACACACTAGACTTTGTAGCTTGATTCAGGCACGAATTGACCCGAAATTTAAGAAAGCTAACACTTTTTATTGAGGTAGTTGCACCTGGTCAACCTATCTGGTAATATTTGATAAATAAGTTATGTCACTAATTTTATTTTATCAGATAATCAACATGAGTGATTCAAAGCCAAAATGGAGTGCAGACGGAAGTAATATTCCAACAATAGATCCTCATACTAAATCCAAACATCAAATTATCGAAAAATATATTAAAAACCTAATATATACACTTTATGAAAAAACTCGTTTTGGAGAAACTACATTTACTTTTATAGATGGCTTTTGTGGGGGCGGTATGTATAAAGATGGTAGTGATGAATGGGAAGGTTCTCCTATTAAAATTATAAAAGCTGTAAGAAAAGCACATCAAAAATCCAAACGAATTTATTCACAACCATTAAATGTAAAATCTATTTTTATAGATAGTAAAAAATCGCACCTGAGTTGTCTCCAAAATTATTCAATGATTAAAGCGAATTTAGGAGAATTAGTTGACGAACAACCGCATACATTTAATGAGGGTTATGGAGATAGGATAGAGGAATGTGAATTTCTACAGGGAGAATTTGAAAATTTAGTAAAATCATGTATTTTTACAGTTGAAACTCGTAGAGGTCATTCTTTCTTTTTGCTAGATCCATTTGGTTGGACAGATGTTTCAATGGGAACTATTAGAGACTTAAATAATCTCAGGGGTTCGGAAATTTTATATACTTACATGATTTCTTATATCAAAAGATTTCTTCTTGAAAGATACACAACACTGAAATCTGCTTTTGAAGAAGTTCTTGAAGCAGATGGATATTATGAAGAAGCCAAGTTAGAAGACACAAGCATGGGAGAACAGTGTTATTTGAGAGACCAAACTGTCAAGCTCTTTATTGAAAGAGGTAAATCCGAATATGTTTTTACTTTTGCACTGATTCCTAAAGGAGAAAGTAATGTATTATACTATCTACTGCATCTTTCTAAGAACTTAACAGCATTGGAAGTTATCAAAGATTGCTTTGATTTAGAGAACAATCTAGATTATCAATACCATTATGAAATATATGGATATGGACTTAAAACTGCTGATCATTATAATCAAAATCAAATTTCTCTCCAATTGAATATCACCAAAGATAGTTATGAAGTTTGTATGGATAAGTTAGATCGAGATGTGGGAAATTTAATCAGAAAAAATCCCGAAGGTATTTCTTTTGGAGAAATAAAGAAAAGAACAATGGTACTTAATCCAGCTAACCGAAGGCTCTATAATGAATATATCAACAGATATATTGATGATAAAGAAATAGAAGTTTGGAGAAAGGATAAGTTATTAAGCGGTAAGCGAGTCAAGTTGCAAAAAAATGATATAATAAAACTACCCCAAAAATATCAAATTTCATTATTTTATAAAAGTAAGTTTTTTACATCTGATTCCTAAATAACTAAGCTCCAGAAAATCTCACAACCATAAACAGAGGCATATAATGTCTATCGTCAAAGGCACAGAAAAAATTGTCAATCCACTGCAAGAGAGTGCGCTTAATAAGAAGGGACTATGCGACTATGTAATTAACGTAGCCTCTGGTTGTCTGCACGGGTGTACCTTTTGTTATGTACCCTCAACGCCAGCAATTAGGACAAAGCAAGCACAACTACGGGAAAGGGGAGTAAGCAATCCTCAAATGGACTGGGGACAGTATCTTTTTGTTCGTGAAGATATACCCGAGTTACTAGAAAAAAACCTAAGTCGCAAAAAGTCTTGGCGCGAGACGCCAGAAGGAAAAGGAGTAGTTTTACTGTGTTCGGGCACTGACCCATATCAAAACCAGCAAACGGCAAATATAACTCGCAAGACCGTCGAGGTTCTATTAAAATATAACAAAAGAGTCCGAATTCTAACTCGTGGTTTATTGTGGGTAAACGATCTCGAAATTCTCAAAAATCCTAATGTGACAGTTGGCATGAGTTTGCCATACCTAGATGATGACGAGCTGATTCGCAAGATAGAACCTCAATCACCTCCACCTTCTAAACGCTATGAAGCTTTGCTAAAAGGTCATGAAGCTGGATGTAGATTGTATGTTGCAATGGCTCCCACTCCTCCTACCCTGACATTGGATGACTTTAAAAGATATCTAGAGAAAATCATGAATTTGAATCCAGAGGTTATTTTTTGGGAACCCATTAATGCTCGCGGGAGTAATGGTAAGCGGATGACAGCAGCAGGTTTAGATTTTGCTCATTCAATTATGACTAGAAAATCATGGGCAGAATGCTTTCACAAACAATGGGGATATATTGAAGAAGCAGCAAAAGATGTGGGGTGTGAAGAGCGACTACACATTTGGCCCGATCCCGAACTAAGAGGATATGTGGATGAAGCTAAACTAGAGCATTGGTTGTATAAACCGACAGTAGAAAAGTGGGATAGTCTCACAGCTTTACGGACTAAGGGAAAATCTAGTAGCACCAAGCACAAGAATTACTCAAATGCTTACAAATCCCGATGAGTAAACCCCTTAGCATCTTTCCCTACATAACTAGCAGCAATATGGCCATCTCCAACAACTCGATACTTATAGGTAATCAACCCCTCTAAACCAACAGGCCCGCGAGGCGGCATTTGCTGCGTGCTAATTCCCACTTCTGCACCGAAGCCGTAGCGGAAACCGTCGGCAAATCGAGTCGAACAATTGTGATAAACTCCGGCCGCATCGACTCCATTTAAAAAAGTTTCGGCGGCTTCGCTGTCTTCGGTAACAATGACATCTGTGTGTCTGGAACCGTATGTATTGATATGGTTAATTGCCTCTTCCACAGAATCTAATATTTTGATTGACAAAATCAAATCGCTGTATTCTGTAGACCAATCTGTTTCTGTAGCTTCGGCAATATTTTCGAGGATGGCGCGAGTTTTTTCGTCTCCCCGCAAGTCAACTTTTTTCTGCTGCAAAGCTGCGGCAACTGCGGGCAGGAATTTGGGGGCGATCGCACTGTGAACTAACAAGGTTTCAATGGCATTGCAGGCGGCTGGATACTGAGTTTTTGCATCGACAGAAATCTCTACGGCTTTCTGAATATCCGCTGCTTGGTCTGCGTACAAATGACAAATTCCATCGGCGTGTCCCAACACGGGAATCCGGGTATTTTCCTGCACAAACCGCACGAAGGAATTAGAACCTCTGGGAATAATCAAATCTACATATTCATCCATTTTCAGCAGTTCGATTGTTTCTTCCCGCGTGGTGAGCAACTGCACGACTTCGGGATTAACAGGAGTTTCTGCTAATGCTTGATGTATCACTTTTGTCAAGATTTCGCAGGAACGGACTGCTTCTTTGCCGCCTTTGAGAATGACGCCATTTCCTGATTTAATTGCCAAGGATACTATCTGAATTAAAGCTTCTGGGCGCGCTTCAAAAATAATGCCTAAAACGCCCAAAGGACAGGTGATGCGCTTCAGAATTAATCCTGTATCCAATTCACGGTGGATTTGCACGACACCGATCGGCTCAGGGAGTTTCGCAACGTCGCGCACGCCCGAGATCGCACTTTTCAACTTGCTCTCATCCAACTTTAGGCGATCGTACAGCGGTTTCGCAATTCCATCAACCTCAGCCGCCTTGCAGTCAGCAGCATTCGCCGCCACAATATCCGGCGCAGCAGCTTCTAAAGCTTTAGCTATAGCCTCTATAGCGTGATTTTTGGCATCAGCGGACAAAACTGCCAATTTTCTAGCAGATACGCGCGTTTTTTGGGCAATTTCAATAATAGACATGGCAGTAACTTTTAAATAGTTTTGATTGTTGGGTTTTGAATTTTGAGTTGTGAATTGAATCCGCACAAATAAATTTCGGGGCGGTTTTCAGTCTTAACAATTCTAGAGGAAATTCTATATTTTTGTTGAGACCCCTTACAGCAATCCGCATTAACAGGTTAAAACAGTGAAGTATAGATAAAATCCCACGATCATTTCCTTTTGTCAATAACCTTTGGAGAGTATTATGTCATCTCACGCCCCTTTACGCAAGGCAGGGCGAGCCGCCAAAGCCGGCGTTAAACTGATACAGAAAACTGGCGGAAATCTCGTTTTAGCTTCCGGCGTCACCATCAGCCTGCTGTTTGGTATGGTGTTAGCGCTATCCTTAGCATCAGTTTTAATTCTCAACAGTCCCGATCCAGTCGCCGGATTGGCGATCGCACTTCCGATAACTCTAATTTTTAACCTTGCTACTTTTTTCCTATCGCCTTACTTGATGGACTTAACCCAAAATTGGCTCTACCATACTCGCTGGGTTTCCCTAGCAGAAATAGAAAGCCTAAGTCCCGAAACAGCAAAAGTTATTAAGAAGGTTTGCAAGCAGAAAAAACTCCAGCAGCCCCGTTTAGGAATTATTGACGACCAAAACCCTACTGCTTTTACTTACGGTTCATTTCCCAACAGCGCTCGCTTAGTCGTCAGTCAAGGTCTTTTTACCTATTTAGACGACGAGGAAATTGCCACTGTTTACGCCCACGAACTCGGTCACATCGTCCACTGGGACTTTGCAGTAATGACTTTAGCTTCGACTTTAGTGCAGATTACTTATTTAATTTACACAACAGCTCAAAGAATGGGTCGAAGTGGTGGCGACAAAGCTAAAGATGCTGCCGGTACTGTAGCTGCTGTTGCTTATTTGTTTTACATCGCCGGCACTTATTTATTGCTGTATTTGTCGCGGACGCGAGAATATTTTGCCGACCATTTTGCTGCCGAAACTACTGGCAACCCCAACGCTTTGTCTCGCGCTTTGGTAAAAATTGCTTACGGTATTCTGGAAGAAGGACAAAGAGCAACCGAACCCAGCCGCTTATTAGAAGGAACTCGCGCTTTAGGCATTTACGATGCCAAAGCTGCCACATCTACCGGCACTGCTTACAGAATTACTTCGGAACCGGAAAAAATTGGGCGAGTGTTTCTGTGGGATATGTTTAATCCCTGGGGTTGGTGGATGGAGTTGAACTCTACTCACCCGCTGACTGGTAAACGAGTTCGCGCTTTGAGCACTTATGCCGAACAATTAGGCTTGGATATTGAGTTTGACATGGGCCGGATTGTCGGCGAAGGCAACGATTTGAGCAAGCGGAGATTGTACGGCAATTTTGTGTTCGATTTGCTGCTGTACAGTGCAGAAACTCTGGGCTTAGCGGTGGGTTTTGCGATCGGCATTTCCCTGTATGCTGTAAACCCGATGATGATGGTTGCTTGTCCTTTAATCGGTTTGGGTGCGGGAATTTTGCTCAAGACTTTGGTGATGTTCCCCAATTACGAAGAAGCAGAACACTTGGATGTTTTAACCTTAATGTCTGACCCTTATGCAAGTCCTTTGCGGGGTCAACCGGCGCAACTGCAAGGCGAATTAATTGGTCGCGGCGATGCGGGTTATACCTTCGGCTCTGATTTGAAACTGCAAGACAGAACGGGAATGATTTATCTGCGCTATGCTTCTCGTTTTGGGCCAATTGGTAATTTTTTGTTTGGCATGAAACGGGTTGAAAGTTTGATTGGAATGGATGTTAGCGCTTTGGGTTGGTTCCGTCGGGGTGTTGCACCTTGGATGGATTTGATTCAGCTTGAAAGCGATAGCGGTACTACGGTTAAGAGTTATCACCGCTTCTGGTCTGTTGTAATGGGTATAGTGGCGATCGTTCTTGGTATTGCGGTGCTATTTGTTTCATTTCCAGCTTGAAAGTTGAAACGAATAAAGTCCTTACTACCAACAGGTTCATAGTAAAGACTTTATTCGCCTTAAGTCAGAGTTAAGCAGGAAAGCATTCGTGTCAACTTAAGCAATTGAGAGATTAACATCTTCCTGATTAGAATCCCTGAGTGTTAAACCAAGGGCTTAACTGATGACTGAGGATTGTTAGGTGGTTTAGCTGATTTGAATTCCGGTGTGGAGGACAATTGTTTCAAATCGATGAAGACCGAAAATTGGCTGGCATCCAACAACCCGGATTTAAGTTGTTTTTTGTTCTGCAATTGTTGACCGAGCGCACAAAGTTTGCACATGATTTTAGCTCTTTTTGAGGATATAATAGTCGTTCTGGAAATCATGGGCTAGTTGCTTGATTTCAACGCTGCTAAACCCAGCTTCACTCAACAGTTGCAGCGCTTTTTCTTGACCCCACATCGCTCCCAGTCCCATGCCGCCGTAGGCTAAAGAAACTGTCATACAGTGCATACAAGAAATGGTGTAGAGCAACGGTGCAATGGGATGCTCTAGATTACCGCCGACATCCGTTGTGGCGCGGATATCTTGCATCAAGTAAACACCATCGGGACGCAACGCTTTGTAGATGTTTTGCAGTACAATATCGGGTCTGGCTTGATCGTGAATTGCATCAAATGTGGCGATCCAATGGTAGCGATCGCACTCATCCAATGTCGCGGCATCCTTCACCTCAAACTGGATATTATTCAACTTCCGCAGTTGGGCTTCCGTGTTGGCATTGGCGATGGCTTCTCCCGAAAAATCATAGCCTGTGAATCTGCTATTCGGAAAGGCTTCAGCCAGCTTGTTGAGTGCTCGCCCGCAGCCGCAGCCGACATCTAGCACCTCAATACCCTTTTCCAACGCTTCGGTGAGTCCGGGAATTAGCGGCAGAATGTGGTCAAATAGAGCAGATACCGTGGTTTGACCGCTATCTTCTGCCATCACGGCATGAAAACGTTTGAACTCTGAGTAGGGTACACCGCCGCCTTTGTAGAAACAATCAATAATCCGGTCTTCCACCGATGCCAACACCGGAATGAATTGAGCAAAAGGGGCAATGTTGTCAGAAGCCGCAGCCCGTGTCAGGAATGCTGCATATTCTGTCGGCAAAGTGTAGGTTTTGTCGATCGAATTATAATCCACTAAGCGACCCGTTACCATTGCACCGAGCCATTCCCTCACGTAGCGTTCGTTCAATCCGGCAGCATCGGCAATTTGTTGACTGGTAGAGGGCGGCAATTCTGCCATTGTGTCAAACAGTTCGGTGCGATGCCCGATCGAAATCATGACGGAGAGTGCGCCACTGTTGAGAATGTCCAGCATCCGTCCGGCGAATGCTTCTGCTTTGGTTTGATCGAATGTTTGTGTCATCATAATTTAAGCGTGATGGTATTCAAAAGTTTCTATTTGGAAGATTGGATGTTGCCAGGGGTACGAGCGTCAGATTCCTGCCCGTCAATTCAACATTTCACCTATCTGTTCTTGCACCCAAGTTTCAAACAATTCGCGCAGCAAACGTTGACGCATCGCTAAATCGAACTGAGCCGGAATCAATGTTTCTAATCTGACGATCGCCAGCCATCCTTCTACAGGGATAGGATGCCAAAGCTGACCGGGCCGGCTTATCGCCAACAGATGCGCCAAATTCGGGTGGATTGTGCCGAGTTCTGCCGGGCCAACGATTCCATTGACTTGAGCTTCTGGGCCTTGGGAATACTCGCGCGCCAGTTCGGCAAAGGATTGCTCTTTTTCTTGAATCCGAAAATACAGTTCGCGCGCCATTTCTGCGTCTTTAACCCGAATCAAAGAATAGATGACTCGATCTAGCGATCGCTTGCATTGCAGAAAATAGGACTCTAGTTTGTGATGCCAATTTTGGTGTTTGAATTTCTCAATTTTGAGCAGTCGCGGAATGAAAACAGTCTCTAAAAATTCCCGGCTCATTCCGTGCTGTTTTAGCCAAAGCTGCTGTGTGGTTTCGTCGATCAGTTGATTTTGTTCGTAGAACTGCTGGCTGGCATTCACGATTTCTTCAGCGGTGCAATCGATGGGGGCGATCGCTTCATCAATGATGCTCTCGCGACATAATTGGGGCAGCATTTGGTAGCTGGCAAGTCGAGGAATAATTCCCTCCCCATTGATAGTGCGATTTCCAATTTGTAAAACTGCGTTCATATAGCAGAAGGAAGTTCGGCAACGGATTTTGTAACGGATGTAACGGAGAGAAGGAAGAACACGGATTTTGACTTCGATCTCTCAGATTCCGATCCCCCTAAATCCCCCTTAAAAAGGGGGACTTTGAGTGAATCTTTCCCCTTCTTAAGGGCAGTAGGGGTTGACTTTGAATGCTCTTCCCCCTTCTTAAGGGGAGTTAGGGGAGATCTCTTGGTTTAAAAACACACTTTAGCTGTTAGACAGGAGTCATGTTTAGGTTGTAGCTGCTAACGCCAGTGTGTTGATAAACTTGGAGATAGTAGGTGCTACCTGGAGTCAAGAACTGAGTAATTGACTCAGATTGATTGCCAGTCGCAATTGACTTGGTAATTATTTCACTTGAATCTACCACTGAATCGTTATTGCGATCGTTAATCAGCCGTATATCCATATCCCCACTTAAACCGCTGAGATTAAAGCGGAAATTGCGGCTTGAGTTGACAGCAAAATGGTAAGTATCAGAGGTATCAGAGTTAACTATCGCTTCGTTGAACGTGCGGGAAGCAGTCAGGGTTCCCACCTCTGTCTCCGCTGTGACTAGATTGCTGGGTTTGCTAATGGCATTGGTTGATACTCTCAAATCGTATTCGGTATTAACAGTACCAACTCGATTGACTTCAATTAGGTAGCTGCCTGCATCAACGTTGTTAAGGGCAGATGACACGTTAATTGACTCAGGTTGGTTGCCAAAACGAATTGATGATGTTGAAATCTCTGAATCGTTGGTATCCCGTAAACCATTGCCGTTGAAGTCTCGGAACAATCGAACATCGGCATTAGCGCTCATATTCGTCAGGGCGATGTTGATATTGTTATCGTTCTCCACACGAAAACTGTAGGTATCTTTAATATCGGTATTGCCCACGAATTCACGCTTGCCTACGGGATTAGCATTGCGGATTAAAGTACCAAGGTCAAATTCAGCCATTTTATTTCTCCTTAAAGTGTAAAGGGATTAGTTAATTTGCTGGTTGTTTGCTTAACTTGATATCAATCTAACGAGGCAATCGTTCCGAAACCGTTCCGAAAGCGTTCTCGAAGCGTTCCCAAAGCATCCAAGCGCGATCGTCCGCGCGGATTCAAGGTTTGAGAACTTCCGCACACCAAACGCAATCGAAGGGAATTCCAGCTTTACCGTGGGCTTCTCGAATCACTTCCGCATCGGGCGCGTTCAGTTCCCACACCACACGAGTTTTATCCAGCGACGCATAGGAACGCACCCATTCAATACCCAGTTCCTGATAGCAGGCTAAAATTAATCGCTGGGCTTCGTTCCACTCTTCATCGGTAAAGCCATTCGGATAGCTTCCCTCCAACAGCTTGAGGATTGGTTCGTTCCATACAGGTGGCACACCTTCAGGTTCAATAACTTGGGCTGTCCAAACCTTGCTAAATCCAACATCGGCTTGGCGATAAGCTTGTCGCACAGACTCTGCATCTGGTGCCTCAAAGGTGCAAATCATGCGATGGCGATCGGCTGAGAGTAGAGAGTACCACCACTTGGCATTTCTTGCCCCAAGACAATCCAAAACTCGCGTATCAGCTAACATTTCTGCGGTGATGGGTCGATCGGCAACGGTTTCAACTTTGATAAGAGACATAATTACTTCCTCTTAATTAGTAATGACTGTTGATTGGTCACTGTTGACTGTTAACTACTGACTCATGACTAATTGTAGCGATTGATGATTTTCCTCACTCTCACCCGAATTTTTTCAGCGCCTCGCAGTGGACAAAGTGAGCGAGTTGTCACCCCCCCAGTATAAACGTGGGTAAAGTCTGCTCTACGATCGCATTCTCAGCCAATCTGTAAATGATAGTGCGATCCTACAAAAATATCAGAAAATTAAGTTCTTGCCTGATGGATCTCTTGAGCAGTCCTCAATCCAGATGCTAATGCGCCCTGCATCCATCCCCTCGTAGTAGAAGTGTGTTCTCCAGCAAAATAGACTTTACCTTCCGACTTTCCAAGTTCATCAAAAAACTTTTTTTCTTGCTCTTCAGTCGGGTATGCCCAACCAGACCTCGACCAAGGATCTTTAGCCCAAGAATAACTGGTCATCTTGCCCTGATAAGCACTTACACCAGGGAGAATCTTTTCCCATCGCTGTAGTAGTTGAGGCAATTGTTGTTCTGGGGCGAGGGCATCCATAGCAATGGCATTTTCCCCTTTCAGATAAGCTTCCAAAATACCTGTTTTTCCAGGAAGATCCCAACTTGGTTGCCACAGTTCTTCAGGACGATCGTCAAACAACCCCCAACCATTCAATCCTTCTTTTTCCCAGAATCTTTCGGAGAATTCAACAAACATTCGTGTCGCTGCGCGATAATTATAACCGCCAGCGATAGCAAGCTGTTTTTGAGGTGATAGTGGAGGCTGAAAGTTGATCTGTCCCAAGACTGGCAAGGGAACAGTACATACTACGCAGTCTCCAGTGTATTGCTGTCCTGATTGGCACAAGACTTGAACCCCTGAAGAAGTTTGTTCAATGCGAGTAACCGCAGATCCTAGATGAATTTTATCAACTAGAGCGGTAGCAAATGCTTGGGGCAATCGATCTGAACCTTGAGCAATTTTAGCAACTTTTGATAGGTCTCCGCCCGGTATAATTTTAGCTAAATCATCAGCAGGAATCAGAAGACGTTGCCCATTTTTCACAGAAATGTAAAGCCCATCCGGTGGTAAAAAACGCTTGAGAGTCAAACCAAAATGTTGAGCATAGCCAAGTGTTAAATTGTGATAGGATGGAATTCTTGCTGCTCCCGCTTCTACAAAATGATTATCACTAAAATTGCCTCGCAAGGTCAAAACTCTCCCTCCTACTCGCTCGCGGGCTTCTAAAACCGTTACTGTATGACCTACTGCTGCTAACTCGTAAGCGGCAACCAAACCAGACAACCCCGCTCCGACGACGATCACTTTCTGAGAGGATAGTCCTTTCTCTAATGCTCCTGGAGTTCGAGAGTTTTGAGCTTTAACTTGAGCATGGGCTATTGCGGCACCAAACGTTACAGCGCTACTTAATAGAAATTGACGGCGATTCATTTTAAACATAGCGGTCTAGCCAATAATTACAGTAATACTAAAGGTTTTGCCTAACTTAGCAAAAAAGCGGAATATGAAACAATTACCAAACAAGCTAAAGAGTTTAAAAAATTAGATGAGCGATATGAAGTAAAGTAAAGTAAATTTCCATGTGATGAACACCATCCCTAATTGCAGTTCGCTACAACTAATAACTAATGACTAAATCTGTTCGATCGCCCGATCGACAGCAGTGCGGGCGCGGAAACTCAGCGCAGGGCGATCGATGCGATCGCGCAGCGATTCAAACCGCGCGATCGCCCCTTCTCGATCGCCCAAAGCTAAAGCACCCTCAATCAAAATTGCCCAAGCCAGAGCAATCTCGCTGGGATGATCGACCGTCTGAGCAGCTTCTAAAGCAGTTTCAGCGCGGGCTGTTGCCAAAAGAGGTCGATCGCACTCTAAATCGACTTGGGCGGCCCCAATCAGCACGTAAGACAGCATCCGTTTCGCATCCACCTGCTGCAAAGCCGCGATCGCCTGCTCCAAAGCAGCATCGGCTCCAGTTTGCTGAAGCTGATAGTTTGCTAAAGCTAAAAGTGCATTGGCGATCGCACCTTCACTACCTTCGCCTTTAATTTTGGCTCCGACGATCGCCATTTCCTGACAATAAGGCAAGGCCGCAGCCGGATCGCCCGCTTCCATTTCCGTCATCGCCAAATAGGTGAGGTTATAAAACTCGCACCAGCGATCCTGCTGGGCCGCAGCCAATTGCCACGCCTGTTGCAACAGAGTTCGCGCTTCCGCATAGTTCCCGTGATGGCGCTGTACAGCCCCCAACCCTTGGGCAATTCCGATGTTTTTAGCGCCAACTCTCCCCGCCAGGGACTGCGCCTCCAGCAACAATGCTTCTGCCCGCGTCATTTCCCGTCCAATTTCCGCCAAGCAAGACCCGCTATATACCAGCAATCGCACGGCAGTAGCTGGACTGGATGCCCGACTTACCTCTGCTGCCCGCAGCGAGTGTTGGTGAACGTTGGCGAAGTTGCTGCGATCGAAATGCAGGATCACCAATGCCTCAAGTCCCGTGGCTTCTGCTTCTTCTAAACCTAGAGCATTGGCTTCATCGATTAAGCGGTGCAGCTCGCTGTCGAGTTGAGAAACTCGATCGCCCGTAACGCCTGCGATCGCGCTAACCCGCAGCAATTTTAAATGCAATTGAATGCGAGTGCGATCGTCAAGTCCTTGACACTGCTCAATCCCAAGCTGAGCCAATTCTGATGCTTCCGCGTAGGCAAACACTTTCAAGCAACGTTCTGCTGCCGACAAGGCGCTAGACGCTGCCAATTGTCGATCGCCCCCCATGGCCGCGTGACGCGCAATATCGCCAGCCCAGGCACCGTCTGGTGTGGAGAGTTGATTCAATTTATGGGCAATTTGCAAATGTATCAAATGGCGGCGCGGTTGTGACAACTGCCGGTAGACAGCCTGACGCACAATATCGTGAGCAAAGTCATAGCCCATTTCGGCACCGATAGAGGCGCTGGGACGGATAATGGTTTGTTGTTCGAGCTGTTCGATCGCCATCAGCAATTTCGGCAGCGGATAGTCTGCCACATGAGCCACCGCTGTCGGTTTGAAGCTCCGCCCCAATGCAGCAGCCCAAGGCAAAAATTCGCGAGCCATGTCATCTAATTGGTGGAGGCGATCGCGGATCAAAGCTTCCAAATCCTGCCCGTGAGTCGAGTGATCCTGGCCCTGGGCGCGGGCAACCTCCAGCGCAAACAGGGGATTTCCCCCACTGTCAATAAATATACGATTCACAACTTCTAAAGACAAATTTGTCCGATCGAGCGTTGGAACACTGCGAATCAGTTCAGCGGTTTGTTCTCGATCCAAAGGATGCAATTCCAGGCTTAGCAGCCGTCGCTCTCGTCTCAGGGCCTGCACCACCCGCCAGATGGCTGAATTCTCCTCTAGTTCCCTGGAACGCCCGGTGCAGGCGAATAAAACCGGCTTATGACTCAGCAAGCGGATGGCGTAGTGCAGCAATGCCGATGAAGCTTCATCGATCCACTGAATGTCATCTAAAATTACCAGCACCGGAGTTCGATCGGCACATTCAGCCAGCAGTTGCACCACTGCATCAAATAGATGACTGCGTTCGCGCAAGGGTGCCGGAGGCATATCGGGCGAGGCTGGCGCTGGTTGACCGAGTTCTGGGAGCAAGAAACCTAGCTCCGGCGGAATGTTTCCTGTGGAGGGCATCGCAAGCGATCGCAGCGCATCGATCCAGATGCCGTAGGGTCGCACCATCTCGGCCGCAAATCCGCGTCCCCACAGCACTTGCACCGTCTGTGCCGTCGATCGCAGCTCCTCCAGCAAGCGAGTTTTGCCGATTCCGGGTTCGCCCGCGAACAAGAGCACTGGCGATGCCTCAGCGCTGGCGATCGCGCCGCATTTCCCAAGCAGTATGGGGTTTGCCCACTGCTGAATCGATGCCCATTCGCGATCGCGTCCCACTAGAGGCGACAAAGCCACAGGCGAGGGAAACAAAGTCGTTTGCGGTAGCCCAGCGGAGTGAGAGGAGGGTTGAATGTCGGGGGCTGCGTCTTCCAGCAACAGTTGCTCGTAGAGCTTGCGAGTGATCGCACTAGGGTCAACTCCTAGTTCCTCGCGCAGCAAAGTCATGCAGCGGTGGTAGACTTGCAGTGCATTGGCGCGATCGCCGTTCAAATGGTGCGATCGCATCAAAGCTGCGTAGCTGGTTTCGTGCAACGGATCGATCTCCAGTAAGCGCTGTGCAGAGCGGATTGCAGCCCGATAATCACCCTGAGCTTCCGACAGGCGAGTCAGAGATTCGAGTGCATGGAGCAATTTCTGTCGCAGGTGTTCGCGCTCTGGAAAAATCCACTCATCCTCACAACTCGGCAGCAAATCACCGCCGTAAAGCGCGATCGCTTGCTCCCAGGCTGTTCTGGCACCGTTAACATCTGCGGCTCGTTCCGCTGCTTCTGCTGCGGCGAATGCCCGTTCAAACTCAGCCACATCCAGCACGAAAGGCGCATGGGGATTCCATTGCAGGGTTTTGGCATCCGCCAGCAGGTAGCGATCGGCATCGGGGAGTCCCTGACGCAGGTGATGCAATTCCCGGCGCAAGTTGGTGCGAGCTTGGGCCTCCGTTGAATCGGCCCAGAATTGAAAGGCAAGCCGCTGACGGGTTTGCGGGATATCGCGGTGCAGTACCAGGTAAGCCAACAAAGCTTGCGGGCGCTCTGCGGTGACACCGACAACGGGCTTGTCTGCACAGGAAAGGCAGAATCCGCCTAGTAGTTTGATATCTAAGGTAGAAAGCATATAGCTAGATATTATTTGTGATTTTAATCCATGCTCCGGCGTGTCAACTTCAGGAATGTCAGCAGGTGGCGATCGCAAATTTAAATGACATTGCTATACTATGTTATCCGCGCGGCGGTCTGTTGAAGCCACAATTTTGTATTCTTAATATAAATGTAATATAGGTGCGGTATGATCGCTTTTACTACGACTCTCACTCAATGCAATTAACAAGGCAAACATGATCGCCAAAATTGCTACCCTCAGCCTCTTGTTTATAGTTTTGACTCTAGCATTCAGCAACACGCTTTTCAAAAATCATCTGTTAAAACCTTTCAAGGACAGAAATTTGTCCAACCAGTTAACATCTGATTTGACCAACTTGACCGCCCAAACGGAAAGCCAGGACAAAAAAAACACCATGCAACGTATTCTCGATGACAGCGCGAAATTAGAAAAACTAGCTGGGGATTTCCAATTTATAGAAGGCCCGATTTGGCATCCAGACGGCTTTTTGCTGTTCAGCGATATTCCCGCCAATATTATCTATAAATTCGCCTCAAATCAGCAAGTTGAGATATTTCGCAGGCCTTCGGGAAAAGCCAACGGGAATACTTTAGACAAACAAAACCGCTTGCTTACTGCCGAACACGAAAATCGCCGCGTATCGCGCACAGAAAAGGACGGCAAAGTTATCACATTGGCGGATAGATACGAGGGCAAGCGGCTCAATAGCCCGAACGATTTGGTCGTTAAATCCGACGGCAGCATTTATTTTACCGATCCGTCCTACGGTGTTAGTAAAGACCAAGAAGAATTGGGTTTTTACGGTGTTTACAGGCTGGCACCCGACGGGAAATTAACTCTGCTGGTTAAGGATTTGGTGCTGCCGAATGGCATTGCCTTTTCACCAGACGAGCAAAAGCTTTATGTCAATAACTCGGAAGCGGGATACATTGCTGTTTTTGATGTAAAACCGGATGGAACTGTTACTAACCAGCAGCTTTTTGCGGAGTTAAAAGACGCTACTCAAGGGGGGGTTCCCGACGGTTTAAAAGTTGATGTAGAGGGGAATGTTTACAGCACCGGGCCGGGGGGAGTGTGGATTTTCTCGCCGGATGGTAAGCTTTTGGGGAAGATTTCTGTTCCTGAGACGGCGACTAATGTGGCTTGGGGAGAAAGCGATCGCAAAACGCTTTATATTACGGCAAATACAAGTCTGTATCGGATTCGCCTTAAAATTGCGGGTGTGCGGCCTGGAAAATGATCTAAAATCGGGCGAACTTGAAAGTAAAGCGCTTTTTATTAGGGGTAATTGACCGGGCATGATATAATCGTAGGTTTGAAAATCAGTCATTCCCGATTCTTTAATCTCGAATCTCAAATCTCTAATGGTATTAATAGCTCGGTTGCACAAATTTCTAACTGCTACAGTCGATCGCAAATCCCGATCTCACACAATATTTTGGTTGACTTTGAGCTTGACATTTGCTGCACTTTATGGTTTTTTAGGACTCAAGCAAGCCTTCAGGGCCGAGTATATAGTGCAAGACGATGCGAGGCAGCACGTTTTCTGGATGATGCGGTTTGTCGATCCTGAATTATTCCCCAACGATTTCCTTGCTAATTACTTTCAATCAGTCGCCCCCGCAGGATACAGCACCCTCTACAAATTAGCCGCAACAGTTGGCATTCATCCGCTATTTTTTCACAAAATATTGCCGCTATTTCTCGCATTAATCTCGACTTATTACTGTTTTGGTCTTTGCCTAGAAATGCTGCCAGTGCCGATGACTGGATTTATTGCATCTTTGCTGTTAAATCAGCATATGTGGATGACAGATGATTTGGCTTCTACAACGCCAAGAGCTTTTATCTATCCGATATTCCTCGGTTTTTTATATTATTTGTCGCGCAGTTCGTTGCTGCCTTGTTTGGGGGCGATCGCACTTATCGGACTATTCTATCCTCCTTACGCCTTGGTTGCTGCCGGAATTTTAGTTTTGCGCCTGCTAGCCTGGAAAAACGGCGGTTTGCGCTTGTCGGGCGATCGAACTAATTACCTATTTTGCACTACAGGTTTGGGAGTTATTTTTCTAGTAATGCTGCCCTATGCCTTAGATAACTCTGAATTTGGCCCAACTTATACTGCAGCAGAAGCGAAGCCAATGGTCGAATTTGCACCAGACGGCAGAAATCCTTTTTTTCATCCAAACCCCAAAGATTATTGGTTGACAGGGCGGGGCAGCGGGATGTTTCCCAAGTCGCTGTTTACGCCTGTAACTCACTGTGTCGGGCTGTTATTTCCGCTGCTGCTGTTTTTGCGATCGGCTTTTCCCTTAGCCAATCAGATTCAAAGCAAAATCTGGCTTTTGCTTCAGCTCTTTTTAGCATCCTCGGCGATGTTTTTTGCGGCTCATGCTACCATTTTTAAGCTGTATCAACCAGGTCGCTATACTGCCTACAGCTTGCGATTTATTGTTGTGTTGATAACGGCGATCGCCCTAACTTTAATTATCGATGGAGTCGGTCATTGGGCAGCAACAAGCGCAACAAGATTTGATGTAAAAAACCTAGTTGCACTAATTACGACAGTGACCATCGCTGTCGCAGTCGTGCTTTATCCCTGCTTTGCCAAAAAATTTCCTACAGTCGGATATGTAGAAGGTAAAATGCCGAGTTTGTACAAATTTTTTAAGCAACAACCTAAAGATATCCTGATTGCTTCGATCGCGACCGATACGGATCATTTGCCAACATTTAGTCAGCGTTCGGTTCTGGTTGCCAAAGAATATGCAGTGCCGTATCAGAAAGGCTACTACAGCAAATATAGACAGCGACTTAACGATTTAATTCGCGCTCAATACACTCCCAATAGAGCTGTATTGCAAAGTTTCATTAATAGCTATGGAGTTGATTTTTGGATGCTCGATCGCAATGCTTTGACTCTTCAGTATATAAAGGATGATGGCTGGCTAAATCAATTTGATTCTACACAGGAGGCGAGGCTTTCTCTCGAACAAGGGAAAATTCCCGCCTTAGCTTCAGCAATCACAAGCTGTGCTGTTTTTCAAAATGAAATTGTCGTGGTTTTGGAGGCGTCTTGTATTGTGAAATAGGCTGGAGTTAAGACGGCTAACACCCAGAAATAAATGCCTTACCATCCCCTGACTGGGAACTATAAAAAAGTCAATTAGAGGATTGGGAAGATATGCAACATGAATTAGAATGGTTAGAAAATTCTAATTATTCTGTTAGTGCAGATGTTACCGCCTGCTGGGGTGGGGATGAAACAGGAACCGATTCGGTTGTGTGGGGCTTGTTATTCTGAGTCGCCTTGTCATAAGATTGAGTGGCAGTTGAAGACGGTGACTGGGTGTGTTAGGGAAATTCCTGCGAAGCAGGCTCCGCATCAGTTATGCTTGCTGTTGGAATGTCCCAACTGTGGGGCGAGGTTTAAGAAGGTTCCCGCTTTGTCGGTTGATAGCCGATGTCAGCGGTGTTTGATGGGTTTTGGAGAGAGGGCGAATTGGCAGAAAATAATTGTATAGTTGCTATCACTGTTTTCTAAATATCTTGATATCTTGCAAAACAAATTGTTCTCTAATATCAATATTCAATAGAAATACATATTTTAATTTTTACGATCCAACAGCTACAAATGAATGTAAAATTATAAAATATCGCGTAGTTTTTTATTGACAATGCCAGAAGTAAAACCAAAAACACAAAATATAAAATCACCGACTGTACTCGATATTTTTTGCGGTGCAGGTGGGATGAGCTTAGGCTTTCAGAATGCTGGGTGTGAAATTTTAGGGGGAATTGATAAAAATCCTCATGCTATAAGAACTCATCATAGAAACTTTCCTAAGTGTACACTGATGCGTGATGCTCAGTCTATCGAATCTATTACTGATTTGAGTAAGCTGGAGTTGAAGCCGGGAGACATTGATATTTTAATTGGGGGCCCACCCTGCCAAGTATTTTCAGTCGTAGGCAAGGGTAAAATGAAGTCTTTAGGAAAACATATCGAAAGTGATGCTAGAAATTTTTTGTATGAAGATTTTGTGAGAGTAGTTCAATATTATAAGCCTCTATTTTTTGTAATTGAAAACGTCAATTATCTCCGCAATCATTGGATATTTTCTAGGTTGAAAAAAGATTTAGAAAATGGATTGATTACAAAAAGCGATGATTATCCAGGCTACGATCTTAGGGATCAAATTCTAACCGCTTCTGATTACGGTGTCCCTCAAATCCGCAAACGCTTATTTATTGTTGGTAGGCGTAAAGATACGAATCTAACTTTCGAGTTTCCCGATGTGAATACAAGTTCTCCTGTCTCTGTCGGGGAAGCAATTGGAGATTTACCAGAATTAGAGCCTATAAGTCTACCTTTGAAGAGGAAAAGCACTGCCCCCAAGCAAATAGACGTTCCTAAAGCTTACCATTTTTCGCCTAAATCCGACTATCAAAAGCTAATGAGAGCTCAATCTTATGATACGGTAATGAATCATATGTGTCGATCGCATAATGATAAAGATTTGCATATCTTTAGCATCATGCCTCAAGGAGGTATATATAAAAATATCCCTGATGAGTTAAAACGCTACAGCGAGCGGAGTTTTGAGGATAAGTATAAACGCTTACACTGGGATAAACCCTCATGGACACTAACGGCACATATGCAGAAAGATTGTTTGGCCTATATCCATCCAACACAAACCAGAAGTATCTCTGTAAGAGAAGCTGCTAGACTTCAAAGTTTTCCCGATCATTTTATATTTGATGCACCTATGACGAGAATGTTTGAGCTAGTTGGGAATTCTGTACCACCTCTTTTAGCGGAAGCGATCGCCAAACCAATTGTAAAACAAGTACAAGCCTACTACGAGGCTCAGTCTGAAATGGGTCAAGCTAGCTTCAGGTAGACCTCAAGTGCATTTCACAACTAAAAGCAGACAAATGGAGGAAACCTAAAATGAACGATTATGAGATGGCTCGGCAGCTAACCCAAGTTTACTTGAAAAACCAACAGACACCCACCCGACAAATCATTCAGGAAAAAGTTAAATCTGTTCTCACCATGCTCAGTAACGATAATGGTCGTACATTTGAGGTAGAGGAGGAAAAGCTAGTCCGGGAACTTGAAACTCTTTGCAACATCAGGATGGGTCTAGGTACTGTACTAGAAAATAAAAAAGAGGATCACATCCCTTGGTTGGCTGACCGCAACAGTGAAATTAATTGGGATTTCTGGAACCGTTATGAACGTTATTTGGAGGAAGAAAAGGGCTGGGCACGAGCAACAACCAGTGGTTTAGATCAGTTGACAAACTCTATTCTTGAACGCCTAGAGACCCCCTTGCGTCCAGGAGCTTGGGATCGGAGAGGAATGGTTGTTGGACAGGTTCAGTCTGGAAAAACAGCAAACTATACTGGTCTGATCTGCAAGGCGGTTGATGCAGGATATAAACTGATTATTGTGCTTGCTGGTATCCAGAACAGCTTGCGGAGCCAGACGCAACTTCGTTTAGATGAAGGTTTTCTCGGACGCGATTCACAGGTTAACAGAGCTTTCGATAGAGGGCAAAATTCCTTGATGGGTGCCGGAAAAATCCTTACTGAAAAGTTGCTGATTGCTCATTCAGCTACAAGCAGTGCTGAGAAAGGTGATTTTAACCAGCGGGTAGCAAATCAGAATGGGACAATTCCAGGCGGTGCAGATCCAGTTCTGCTTGTTGTTAAAAAGAACAAATCTGTACTGACTAATCTTCTGAAATGGGCATTGAACGTTCGCGGGATTGTGAATGAAGAATCAGGAAAACGAATTGTCAGAGGAGTTCCGTTACTCGTCATTGATGACGAGGCCGACAATGCCTCGATCAACACAAATCCCCCACTATTCGATGAAAATGGCAAAGTTCAGGAAGAGTATGATGTTTCAGCAATCAATGGATTAATCAGGAAGCTCCTTTACAGTTTTGAAAAGAGTGCTTATGTGGGTTACACAGCGACACCATTTGCTAACATATTCATCTATCCAGACCCAGAGAAAAAAAATCCCGAATTTGGAGAGGATCTCTTTCCACGTAGTTTTATTATCAACCTACCTGCACCATCAAACTACATCGGCCCAGTGCAGATATTTGGACTGGACACCGAGCCGGCTATTGGTCCTGAAGCATCAAAAGCTTTGCGTATCATCCGAACAGTGGAAGACCAAAAAGAATGGATGCCGGACAAACACAAAAAAGGTCACGTTCCGGGTGAACTTCCAGGGTCTCTAAAGCAGGCAATTAGGGCGTTTATTCTTTGTTGCGCTGCAAGAATTGTGCGAGGACAGGAGAACGAACACAACTCCATGCTAGTTCATGTCGCCCGTTTTACGGCTGTCCAATCCGAGGTAGCAAAGCAAGTCAAAGACGAGTTGACTTCTCTACAAAAACGACTGCGATACGGCGACAGCAACGCACCAGGCAAACTAGAGGAAGAATTTGAGCAGTTATGGAAAGAAGACTTTGTGCCAACGACTTCATTCATACTCTCATCTATAGCTGATCCAAAACTAACTTCAGTTTCTTGGCAAGAAGTCAAACCTTTACTGCACCGGGCTGCCTCTAAGATTCAGGTTAAGAAAATAAACGGCACAGCCAAAGATGTACTAGACTACGGGGAACACAAAGACAAAGGGTTAAGCGTTATTGCGATCGGCGGTGATAAATTGTCTCGTGGTCTAACCTTGGAAGGTCTAAGTGTCAGCTATTATCTCCGAGCATCAAAAATGTACGACACCCTGATGCAGATGGGTCGATGGTTTGGATACAGACCGGGATATATCGATCTTTGCCGATTGTACACAACTGATGAGCTAATTGAATGGTACGAACACATCACTGTTGCCAGTGAGGAACTCCGGCAGGAGTTTGACTATATGGCTGATGCCGGAGCGACACCTGATGAATTCGGTTTAAAAGTTCGCACGCACCCGCAGGGTTTGGTAATTACTGGGGCGAATAAGATGAAGACTGGTACTGTCATGCGACTGTCTTACACCAGAACCCTCAGCGAGACCACAATTTTACACAAAGATGAGAATATAAATCGGAAAAATCTTAAGGTCACAGAAGAACTACTGAGAAGCCTTGGCTCATCTCCCAGACAAGAAAAGGGTAACTATATCTGGGCGGAGGTTCCTTCTGAAAAAGTCATTGAGTTTCTGTCAGGTTATCAATCTCACGATAATTGTAAACTGGCAAATACTTCACTCCTCGTCAAATACATCAACGCTCAACTCCCGCATGAACTTACCTCTTGGACTGTCGTTCTTATCTCAAGTAATCGAGCCAAAAATAAGAGAAATATTGCCGGAAATGAAGTTGGTTTAACTTTGCGTAGGGATGCCTCTTCTGAATCTTCTCACGAATATCGTCTCATCAAGTCTCGCCTACTGAGTCCAACCGATGAATGGCTCGATCTCTCTCAAGAAACTCGTGACGAAATTCTCGAAATCACCCGGCGGCGGCGAGCAGAAGCTGGTAAACCACCAAGTTCTAGTAATACGCCTGATGGAAAAACTCTGCGTTCCAAGCGTCCCCCAACAAACGGCTTACTGCTGCTTTATCCACTAGATCCAGAAGAAATCAAGTCGGAAATTCCTGTCATCGGTTTTGTGGTAAGTTTCCCCGATAGCAAAACAGCCCAGATGGTCGAATATATGGTTAACAATCCTTACTGGCAACAGGAGTTTGGTCAGCCATGACGGTGCAAAATACCTGGAAACTACTGGAAGAGGATACTGCAAGTGTACCTTCTGGCTATATCATCCGCCGCCTATTGCCAGAGGTTGCATACGATGTTTATCTCGCTATTGAAAGACCTTCTAATGCACGTTTGCTGATGATGCGGGTGAGTCAAAAATCAATCGGTAAAATTGCTGTTTTTCCTAATTCTAACTGCTTTGAGGTTAGGCGCGTAGCCCTGCAAGGTGATGATGATGCCCAGGTCACCCTGCAACTGGTACTTATTAACTCGCGTTACAGCGATATCTTTACAACATTAGTACAGGATATTGTTGATGCAATTGCCCCAATTGCGGATGAGCAAAACGCTGTAGGGGCTTTCTTTACCCGTCTGCGGCGATGGCAAGCATTCTTAGAAAAACATAACCCTGAAGGACTTAGCCAAGCGGAACAGCAAGGATTATATGGTGAACTCTGGTTTTTGCTACAGGTTGTTATTCCTCAAATTGGCTCTCGCCAAGGAGTCAAATGCTGGACGGGTGCAAAAGGAACTCAACAAGATTTCCAGTTTCAACACTGTGCTGTTGAAGTCAAAACTACTACAGCTAAACAGCATCAGAAACTAGCGATCTCCAGCGAACGGCAACTAGATGATACGGGCACGGGCGCACTGATTTTACTGCACCTATCCCTTGATGCTAGACAAAAACGAGGTGAATCTCTACCGGATATTGTCGCCAGTCTTAGATCACTTCTAGAAAACGACCCTATAGCCAAAGAAGAATTAGAAATACTCCTTTTTGAAGTTGGCTATCTGGATATACATATTCCCTACTATGAACAAATTGGCTATACCCCACGAGAAGTTAACTATTTCAAAGTCGAGAGAGATTTTCCCAGAATTATTGAATCGGATATCCGAAATGGCGTTGGCGATGTTCGCTACACTATCAGCGTTGCCGAGTGCCGACGCTTTTCAATACCAGAATTAGATGTAATTTCTCTAATCAGCGGCAGCCATGAGTGAACAAGCCAAATTAATACCGAATCTGCTCCTAATCCCATTTGCTGCCCTTGAGGGCTATATTTCAAAATTAAGACTCGCGTCGCTCCTGTTATATTCAAAAACCAGAAAGAACTGTTCGGATTCCTCAGCTACAATTGCTGCATGGCTCTTCTTTAGGAGCGATCGCACAATGCGTTATAATGCCGATAGGAGATAATGGTGCGGGTCAATGACACAAGTTCTCGATCGGGAAACTCTCGATGGGCGAGTGGTGCTCAACGGCACTTGGGAGCAATTCAAGTTAATCCAGAAGGTTTCGGAAGATTCCCCTGGCATAAAGTTGTCTTTTTTCGCAGGGGCGATCGAGATTCTGATGCCGGGATTCCAACACGAAAATTTTTCTGAAATCATTGGTTACTTGGTGACCACTTTTCTGCTGCAACAAGGTATTAAGTTTTACCCTTCTGGTTCAATGACGCAGGAGAAGACGGGAGAAGCTTCTACTCAAGCAGACAAATCGTTTTGTTTGGGAGAACCTAAGTTGATTCCCGATTTGTCGATCGAGGTGGTTTATACTAGCGGTGGACTGAGCAAGTTGCCAAAATATAGGGCTTTGGGCGTGCCTGAAATCTGGTTTTGGGAAGATGGCACGCTGCGGCTGTATCATCTCCGCGAAGATGGCTACGAGCAAGTAATTCAGAGTCAACTGTCAGGATTGGAAACGCTGGATATCGATTTGCTAAGACGCTGCATTTTAATGGGTGAAACGGATTTGGCTGAAGCGGTTAAGGTTTTTGGCCAGGGAATCTCGATCGATATTACATGACAGCAAGACGTTCGATTTTCCTAATTGGCGCTCGAAATTTTAGTGGTTTTGGCAACATCTGGAAAAAATAGCATCCCCACATCCCGGACTTCTTAAATAAGTCTGGTTCTGCTGTTGCTGGGAACGAGAAATACAGTCTTTTGTAGGGGCAATCCCCCTGCTGTTGCCACTCCTGAGAGGTAATGTTGCGGATATCGGGCAATTAAATAATCTCCGCAATCAAAGGTGAATATAAATCCGGGGTAAAGTTCGCAGACAATGAAAATTGCACAAAAGCTTGATCGCCAATTATCTCTTTAACAAAAACATGGCAACACTTTACGTCAACCCGCAAACAGGCAGTGATGCCGGAGCGGGCACCCAATCGGCCCCATTCAAAACTATAGCCCGCGCGATCGCCCGCGCTGCATCGGGAAGCACTATTGAGTTAGCACCGGGAATTTACAGCGCTGCTAGTGGCGAAAAATTCCCCTTGGAAATTCCCTCTGGAGTAAAAGTTATTGGCAATGAAGCTAACAAAGGTAGAGGCATTCTGATTCAAGGCAGCGGCAAATTTGTCAGTCCCACCGCTGCGGGCCAAAATATCACGATACTGCTAGCAACTAATTCGGAATTGCGCGGAGTAACTGTTACTAATCTCGATAGTCGCGGCACAGGAGTCTGGATTGAGTCAACTTCTCCGACTGTGGCTAACTGCACTTTCACACTTTGTAAGGGCGAAGGCGTTTTTGCCACGGGCACTGCTAATCCTGCGATTCTCGACAACATATTTGTGGAAAACTCAGCCGCTGGCGTAATTACGGCGGGAACTGCTAAAGGAGCAATACGGCGCAATATTTTTCAAAAGACGGGTTTCGGCATTTCTCTGCAAGCTCAGTCGGCTCCTTTGATTGCTAATAACCAAATTTTGGAAAATCGATCCGGTATCGTTTTAGCGGGGGAATCTCAGCCGATTTTGCGTAAGAATCGCATTGAAAAAAATACCGAAGACGGTTTGACTGCGGTGGGGAAGTCGCTGCCAGATATTGGTACTGCTCAAGATTTGGGCGGCAATATTTTTCAAAATAACGGTGAATTAGACTTGCAAAACGCGACTGGGGTTAAGATTTCTGCGGTGGGAAATCAGCTCAATTCTTCGCGGGTGAAAGGTTTATTTGATTTGGGCAATGTGACGCCAACTCCGACTCCTGGCAAGCTACAGTTTAGTGACATCACCACGCATTGGGCCAAGGATTTTATCGATCGCTTGGCAAAGATGAATATTGTTAGCGGGTTTCCCAACGGCACTTTTCAACCTTACGAGATTGTAACTAGAGCTCAGTATGCGGCTATGCTGGCGAAGGCGTTTGAATTGGTGCCGCGCCGTGAGGCGACGGTTTTTAAGGATGTGGCGCCGGATTTTTGGGCCAAGGGAGCGATCGACCAAGCTAATCGAGCTGGCTTTTTGGCTGGATATCCAGACAGCACGTTTCGCCCGGAGCAGAATTTGACTAGAGTTCAGGCGATCGTTTCTTTGGTAAACGGCTTGCAGTTGGCGGGGGGCAACCCTAATTCTTTGAGCGTTTATGTCGATCGAGCTCAGATTCCCAGTTTTGCCACCGACGAGATAGCAACCGCCACAGAGCGCAAAATCGTGGTCAACTATCCCGCGCGCGAAAAGTTTTCTCCCGCCCACGACATCACCCGTGGCGAGATATCCGCCCTCATCTACCAAACTCTGGTAGCCACAAACCGAACCGAGCCCATTAACTCTCCCTACATCGTCTGAGGGAATTAGGAGACAAGGGAGAGGATAACTTCTTGGGGTACAAAGAACCAACCCATATCCTCTCGCCCTTGTCACCGATTGCCTCACTCTTACCCACTCTCACCCACTCCCACTCTCCCAAGTCTTGATTTGCGAGTACCCGAATCGTTTTATGATTAAACATTAAGAAATTAAGCAATCCTTAAGGTTCGAGTGTCAGATTATGGCTAAAATTCAATTTTCTCGGGGTATAGACGAAGATGTTGTGCCCGAAGTGCGCCTAACCCGTTCTAAAAGCGGAGAGCAAGGCACTGCCACGTTTCTCTTTGAAAATCCCAAAGCTCTCAGCAGCACCAGTACCGAAGACATTACTGGAATGTACCTGATCGACGACGAAGGCGAACTCCTCACTCGCGAGGTTAAGGCTAAGTTCATCAACGGTCAGCCTGCGGGTTTGGAAGCTCTTTATATAATGAAAAGTTCCGCTGAATGGGATCGATTTATCCGTTTCATGGAACGCTACTCGGAAGCAAACGGTTTAGGATTTAGCAAGGCATAATGGGTAGTTGGTAATTGGTAATTGGTAATTGGTAATTAGCCGATCGCCGGTTGCCGGTTGCCGATTGCTTAGAAGAAGAAACTATGACGCAAATTCCTCACCCCGACTTATCTAAAATAACCGTAAACTGCGCTATCATTACTGTTAGCGACACGCGCTCCGCTGAAACCGACAATAGTGGCTTGTTAACTAAGAAGCTGCTAAAAGATGCGGGTCACTCGGTGGTAGCTTACACTGTTGTTAAAGATGATGCGGCCAAAATTGTATTGCAAATGCAGGCGTTTTCCCAGCGTGAAGATGTGGATGCAATCATTTTTAACGGCGGCACGGGCATCGCTCCCCGAGATACGACTTATGATGTGATGGAGAGTTTGCTAGACAGGATTTTACCAGGATTTGGTGAGATATTTCGGTTTTTGAGCTATCAAGAAATTGGTTCGAGGGCGATCGCCTCTCGCGCAGTTGCAGGCGTGTATCAAGGCAAGTTAGTCTTTTCTCTTCCGGGCTCTAGCAATGGCGTGAAACTAGCTGTGGAAAAGCTAATTTTACCAGAATTAGTTCACTTGGTGACGCAGTTGCGCGGTGGGTGAGGGCGAAAGTTCGGTTAATTGATTGACAATCAAGCAATTTGGTTACAAGCCCCCCGATTCATCTGCGGATCGAGAAAAAAGCTCGCTCATCCTCATCGCCAGCCCCTGGGTCGATCGGTGAGGTAGCTTTCTTCAATCTCTTCAATCTCTTCAATCTCTTCAATCTAAAATCTACTGACTAAATTCACCGCAAGAAACGGGTGGCTTTGAGCCTGCTCTATGGCTAAAGTGAGGAAACATCAAAATTCCCTTGACTTACACTAGATGATTTCGATGCAGAATGCGAGTGTCTATGCTAGCGAAGATTATCACCGGATTGCTCGGGCGATCGCCTTTATGCGACAACACCACCTAAACCAGCCCAATCTGGCAACTGTGGCCCAACACATAGGACTGAGTGAATATCATTTTCAACGGCTATTTACTCAATGGGTCGGCATTAGCCCCAAGCGGTTTTTGCAATATCTGACAGTTGAATATGCCAAGTCAAAAATCACTCAGACTAAAAGCCTTCTAGACCTAACATTGGACGTGAGACTATCGAGTCCCGGACGATTGCACGATTTATTTGTGAACTTAGAAGCAATGTCACCAGGGGAGTTCAAAGCAGGCGGAGCAGGTTTGCAAATTCGCTATGGCATTCACGATACCCCTTTTGGCAAATCTCTAATCGCGACAACTACCCGCGGTATTTGTAATCTTTATTTCTTGGATACAACAGACGAACAAACTGCCGAACAAAGACTGCGATTGGCATGGAAAAACGCTGAAATCATTCGTGATGAGCAAACCACTCAATCATTGTGTGACCTGATTTTCAATTCAGAAACTCTCAGCGAGCAAAAACCACTAACGCTCTTGGTAAAAGGCACTAACTTTCAGATTCAAGTTTGGCGAGCACTTTTGAAATTGCCATTTGGTGCGATCGCCACCTATCAAACTATAGCTCAAATGGTAGCTCGCCCAACTGCTGCTAGAGCTGTAGGAAATGCGATCGGTAACAATCCCATCGGCTATCTAATTCCGTGTCACCGAGTCATTCGAGAATCTGGAGAACTCGGTGGCTATGGCTGGGGAGTAGAGCGTAAAACGGTCATGTTAGGTTGGGAAGCTAGCCGTACAATCTGCGGAACCACCCTGGCAGAAATAGAGGGTTCTAACGGTGTAAATCACCTGCTGCAGACTACCTCCGCTAACACATAACCTCTGTGTGATCGGGTGCATGGGCGTTGTTTTGCTGCGTCGCCTAGAGAACTTTTAATAACCTCCGACTTCAATCACCGTTCTTTTTTCCCGACCATCCCATCTCAACAACTGTGCGTATCTCGTAATCAGCAAGTTCACGCTTTAAAGGTCGTGGGGCACATTTATCAAGCAGGATTCGCATAGGCTGTCAGCATTTCCTTTGCTAATTCAAGAGCTGCAATTGTTTGTTCCCGACTGACACTAGGGAAATGGTCTAGAAATACCTCTAATGAATCACCAGCCTCAATATAATCAAGTAGGATTCTCATTGGTACACGAGTCCCAACAAAAACCGGGGTTCCCCCCAGAATATCGGGGTCGCTATGAACAACACGGGATGTTAATGTCATAACAAATTCAGCTAACCGGCTACCAGCTTTTACAACAACTGTATCCCAAAGTTATTTGATTTTCGTGAGCATAATGCCCAAACGATCGCTAGCATCCATTTCATCTAAACCTACAACTGTTAGCAGTTTAGGCTGGGAAGCTAGCCATACAATCTGCGATCGATACCGATAGCATTACTATTTTTGCTACTGGCCTTCGCAATCGATCGCAGATAAATTTCAGGCTGCAAGGTCGATCGAAAACTTCGGAGTATGTCAAAATACACTAGAAATATTGTGTTTCGCCAGTTTTGCAATGACGCTGCCTACCGGATCTCGTTCTCCTGCTTTGTTCCAAACGCTTTCGCTGGTAGCTGACCCGATCGCATTTTTCGATCGCTACTCTGCCAAATACGGCGATACATTTACCGCCCGCGTGTTGGGGCCCTCTTCGCCCCCCGTGGTGTTTCTGGGCCGTCCAGAAGCGATTCAGGCGGTGTTTACGACGTTAGCTGATGCCTTTGAGTTTGGCAAAGTCACCAACGTATTTCGCCCGCTGGTGGGAAATGAATCCCTCATTATGAATGAAGGGCCGCGACATCTGCGACAGCGACAGCTATTAATGCCCGCCCTGCATCGGGAACAGTTGCACAGTCAAGGGCATTTGATTGTTGATTTGACGAAAAAGCAGACGATCGACTGGAAAGCCCCAGATGCGATCGCAGTCCGCGAAGAAATGTCAGAAATTTCGCTGCAAGTAATCTTGCAAGTCGTGTTTGGATTAGTGCCGGGAGAGCGCTACGAACGGCTGAAACAATTGCTCAGCAACCTTTTAGAGGCGATTACCTCTGAACTGTACTCGATGCAATTTTTCTTTGAACCGTTGCAGCAAAATTTGGGGCCTTGGAGCCCGTGGGGGCAGTTTTTGCAGCAGATGGTGCAGATTGACTCGCTGATTTATGCGGAAATTGCCGAGAGGCGATCGCATTCTCTCGATTCGTCTCGCACGGATATTCTGTCGGTGTTGATGATGGCCCGCGACGACAGCGGCGAATCCCTCGGCGATCGAGAATTGCGCGATCAGTTGATGACGCTGTTGTTATTGGGGCATGAAACGACTGGATCGGCGTTGACTTGGGCGTTTTACTGGCTGCATCAGTTTCCCGAATGTCTCGCTAGATTGCGGCAGGAATTGGATGAATTGGGCGAGAATCCCGATCCGATCGCACTTTCGCAGTCGCCCTACTTAACAGCAGTCTGCAAGGAAGCGCTGCGGGTTTATCCAATTGCCTTAATTTCGCAGCCGCGCAAGGTGAAACGGACGATCGAACTCGAAAGCTATACATATCCACCGGGAACGATTTTAATCCCCTGTGTCTATTTGGCGCACCGTCGCCCTGAAACCTACGAAAATCCCGCTCAATTCAATCCCGATCGCTTTTTAGATCGCAAGTTTTCTGCCTCTGAATTTTTACCTTTTGGAGGCGGGAGTCGAAGCTGCATCGGGATGGCGTTATCGATGTTTGAAATGAAGCTGGTTTTAGCAACGGTGCTATCTTCCCGTGAGTTTGTATCGAATATCGATCGGCCTATTCGTCCGGCGCGCCGGGGAATCACCTTTGTGCCGCCCGATCGGTTTCGATTAACGGTTGTGGGCGATCGGCGTTAGATTCATTGAAAAGCCGTGTCAAGCAAGATATGTTATTCGATGAAAATCCCAGCAACTTTGTCTCCATTCATCGTCATGTGTACCACAAATTCATCTCCACCATCTTCAAAACTCAGCTTCCACAAATAAATCTGACAATTACCTTGTTTTAGCTCACCAAAATAATTAATTGAGTATCCCTTTTCCAGGCGGGAAGCGAGTTGCTCGCTAACATCGTCAAACATTTTTTGTGTAATGCTCGCTTTGTAGCCTGCATCGCCCACTGTTGTAAAAAGCTCGTAATTTTTCGATGCCGTGGCATCCAAGATAACCTGTAAACAATCAATTACCTTTTGAGAGGGGGCTGTCAAGTTCATGATGATGTCCTTTAGTTAGGGTTCGATCAAAATCAGTAACAAATGGCGCTGTTAATAGTTCCTACGTCGGTCTAATATCAAATCCGGTTGCATAGGAATTATTTATCAGTAGGGGGCGCGATCGCAGAAATTTTAAAATCCACAGATTAGACTATTTACACTCACGCACCACCCCAAGAACTGAATAATATCGATGCAACTTTACTATTTATAGCAGTTTTCAATCGAATTAAATAAAGACAGCTTTAGACACGGCAGTGCCGTGTCCTACCCGATATCTGTAGTGCACTATACTGAAAAGCGCTAGATTGCCTCAGCAACAATAGTGCGGTGTCGGACTGTATTGCAAGTGATTGTGGGCTGGGCAAAACCAGAATCAACTAAAGCTTGCTCAATATCCAACCCAAAATACTGATCCAAATAAGGCTCCGTACTCTTGAGCAAAGTCAAAATATAAGGAGGCATTTTGGCATAAATTTCCGACTGAGGATTCATATCCATAATTGTCAAGTGTCCGCCAACACGTAGCAAACGCCTCGCTTCCCGGAACACTTCTCTAGTAGCTTTCTGCGGCAATTCGTGACAAACTAGACAAATAGAAACTAAATCAAAAGCAGCCGCAGGCAAACCAGTAGATTCAGCAGCAGCGTGAACCCAAGTCGGAGACTTTTGATTGGAAAATTCAGATTCTCGCTGTTGGGAACGGTATTTAGCAACTGCTAAAAAATAAGGCGACAACTCCACCCCAGTCATCTTCGCTTCCGGGTAAACCTCCCCAAGAGCAAAGGTACTCATTCCTACACTGCATCCCAAATCAACAATATCCTGCGGTGAAGAAGCAATTTGAGATTTGATGACTTCGTGATAGCTGGCGCGGAGTTTAGCATCGCCTTCTGCACCTGCTTCCGGCCAAATTGTGGCGTGAACTGTACGGGCGGCAACTTCAACTTCTGTAGCAGATTCCCAACTCATATTACCTTTTTCATAAGCGTGAAATGAAGTTAGATAATATTTCGGGTAAACAAGATCGGGATTTTGGACGCTGAGCAATTCTGCATCCCAATTTCGAGCTAAAAGTGCTTGGGATTCTTGTCGCCAATGCACTCCGATTTTTTCGGCTCTTTTTATCATCATTTCCCGCGCTTGGTGCTTGGCTAAATCGGCAAAAGGTTTGATGGAGAGTACGCCGTTTACTAAGCGCGATGCTAATCCTGGAGTTGTGTTAACTGCAACAGTCATATTTTATGTTTTTCTATTTTGCGCCATTTATTTTAACACGTTTAGGCGATTTGGAGTCGGTCAGTATAATGAAACTTAACTTTGTGCTAGCGAGTGAAATGCAAATTTTTTGTGGAAAAGAGTTTTTTTAAATGAACCGCAGAGGGCGCAGAGAAAGCAGAGGAGCGAGAAGAGAGAAAAGATCAGAGGATTGCAAAACTAGATCTGGTCGTGTAATATTTATTTGCGCTTATCTAATTCTTTCTGGGGAATTAACCTGGAATCTGGAATCGGATTGGCAGAAGTTGGAGTATTTGGAAGAACACTTTAAATCTGGCTATTCAGGAGTTTGGGATGAGCAAATCTATTGTGGAATTGGTTGACAGTTTGCCGTCTGGTAGTGTCACTGTGAAGATGCTCAAATCTCTCGATTTTGTGGTTCCGGGCGAGTGGAACAATCTAACGGGTTTTGATAATACTATTGAAGCGGTTACAGGGGAAACAAAGCGCAAATTAGTTGGGAAAATTCGCGATCGCGCGATCGAGCTTTACGCCAACCCAAATGAGCCATATCAAGGCGTAGTCAGGCTTTACCAGTTAGCAGACAGCGCCGACAGTGCGTTAGGTGCAACGGCTATGGCGAATAAAATCGGCGAAAACATCGGCTTTCTTTCCTTTCTGAACCGCCTCACTCCAAAAGCTGACACCACTCAAACGATCGACTTGTGCGTCAAAGTGGCGATCGAGCTAATTGCCTTTTGCAAACTTAACAATATTTCCCTTGACAATGTGGGAAGCTTTGGTAATTATTTATCCCATTACAAAGGCGCATCTCTGATGCGGATGGCTGCTTTAGTTTGTGCTGACGGTTTAATTCCCCTTGGCCCGGACTTCATTAGAGTATCACAAAATACCCTAGGCGGATTAAATCCTTCAACCTTGCAGCAAAACTCAACATTCCAAAATATCAGCAACCTAATTCCGGGCGCAAATAATTCACAAAAGTTCGGATTTCTGACAGCAAGTTTCGCCTCAGCGCAAGGTTGGATGAACAATTTAGTACAGTCTCGTGGCTTAACTCCCGCCATAGTTTTAGGCCATCTCAAGCAATACATTGATGTTGCCGATGACAAATTGGATTATGTGGCCGCGTTTTTAGACATGACTACCAATTATTACGAACATACGGGAATTCAGACGGTTGCTCGCCGAGTGATCGATCGAGCTTATGCTGAAATAGCCTCTGGCAGAGACTAGAAAAGTCCTTCCCAGGTGAGGGAAAACAGCGAACAGCGAGGCAGAGCCTCTGGATATGCGTTCCCAGGCAGAGCCTGGGAACGAGCGAACAAACTTGGATCGCAATGTGAGTTAAAATAAGCAGATTATGTTTAGCAAACCTCTTTTAATCGCATTGTGAAAAACAAATCGCTTCCTTCATCCGTAACAGTCAAGCTAGGCAAATTTGTCTGGACATCAATGTGGCAATTAATGATGTCAAAACTAGCGCCACCCGATCGCACCGGAGCATACATTCGCCCCACCAGCAGTTTCCGCAACTTTGTCAGCACTGCACCAGACAACCCTCACGGGCCCGCTGCAGGACGGTATCGCCTCTTCGTGGGTACGGGATGCCCTTGGGCGCACCGCACTCTGGTGACGAGGGCGCTCAAAGGGCTTGAAGATGCGATATCGGTGTCGATTGTCTATCCCTCGGAAGGGGGAATGTGGGTGATGGAGTCGGAGACATTTGGCTGCAATACGATGCCGGAACTTTACCAGTTGGCTTTACCGGGCTATCAAGGGCGGTGTACGGTGCCGGTGCTGTGGGATGAGTCGAAAAAGACGATCGTCAATAACGAGAGTTCGGAAATTATTGTGATGCTAAACTCGGAGTTTAACGAGTTTGCTGGCAATCCTCAAATGGATCTTTATCCTCTGGATTTGCGATCGCAAATTGACGAGTGGAATGAGAAGATTTACCAATCGGTGAATAACGGCGTTTATCGCTGCGGTTTCGCGCAATCTCAAGCTGCTTATGACTCGGCTTGCAGTGAATTGTTTGCTGTTTTAGACGAGATCGATCGATCGCTCTTGAGGAGTCGTTACCTTTGTGGCGATCGGGTGACTTTAGCAGACGTGCGGCTTTTTACTACTCTATTCCGTTTTGATGCAGTTTACTACAGCTTGTTCAAATGCAATGTGCGCCGCATTCAAGATTACGAGCATTTGGGAGCTTATCTGCGCGACTTGTACCAGTTACCGGGAGTTGCTGGCACTTGCGATTTGGAGGCTGTGAAGCGCGATTATTACGGCAATTTGTTCCCGCTGAATCCCGGCTGCATTATCCCCGCTGGACCCGATCCGGCGAGTTTGCTCAAAGCTCACGATCGCGCACGACTCACAAACCGGGTTTCTTAACAAAATCGGGCGTGAAGATGCCAGAATAATCGAAAAAACCCGGTTTCTTGGATGCTTGGGCGATCGCGCAGGGAATCAGAAACCGGGTTTTTTCGATTGGCCTTTACAGACTAGCTTTTTCATTCAATTTAAATTTTAGGTCGCTCAATTAAAATTCTGGATTGGCTTTGTGACATTTTAGAGCGCGTTCTTCTGATGTCAGGGGATCGTAAGTTTTGTTGTTAGGAAAATCCTTTATATTAATGATATTCTTGAACTCACTGGTTCCCAAATTTCGCTTGCGATAATTTTTTCAACAAACAGGTTTCCGATTGTTCTTTGTTGTTCTGAGAATAGATTCATATTGCCCACAGTGTATTTTTTTTACATTTGCATATTTTTGAGAGTTTTTGATCGACATTTCTCAGAACAGACATATCTTTTTATTCACTTTCACACGGAGACTTATCAGTCAAAGGTAAAGTTTTTTTAAGTTCATAACTATGCAATTTTTTATGGACCCATCCTCTATTTTTATTCCTATCCATTCCGGCTTGGGGGCGGTGAAGGACACCAATAAGGATTAGTAGGAAATACAGATTCAGGGAACTGAAATATATTGTTTAATTTCTCAAATAGATAGATAAATGATGAGAGTATAACCAGAAATGGTGCGACAGATGGAAGGATTTGAAAATTTTGAATTTTATTTTGGATTCTTCTGAACCATCTGTTGTTTTGTAGGTTGTTTCGTGGTTCTATCATTAATGTCTCGAAAGTTACAAATATATTGAGTGATGTAGTGGCATCAGCCTGTTAAAATATGTCAAAACTGACTCATTGCGATCGTCAAAGATTGTTCATAGAAAGCCGGAAGACGCTCGTAATTCCTGACTTAGCACGCAAGGCGTAGGAATTACAACAGAAGTCTATTGATACTGACGTTTATAAGTTTTAATACAAGGTATCATGAAAAATTTTGATTTTTATGCAAATTTAGCCTAAATTCGGCTGGAGACAGTACAGATGGGGGATGAAGTTAACTGCACTGAAATTTTGAGATAGATTGATTGAAATGAGAAATAGCGAGTAAAGCTGATGTCACATTCACCGCCAAATCCCCGATCGCATCCACAGCAAAATCCACAATCTTGGGTAACCAAAATGACGCTGTTGTTAGCCAGCAGTCTCACAGTGATGGCCGGTGCCACGGTTTCTCCCGCACTGCCGGCAATGAAACAACATTTTGAAAGCGCGATCGCCGATGTCGATACTCGCACCACTTTAGTTAAACTAATCATCACCCTCCCCGCCCTATTTATTGTGATTGGTTCGCCCATTGTCGGGTTAATTGTCGATCGCTTTGGCCGCAAAGCCTTGTTACTGATCGCCACCCTGTTATATGGGTTAGCAGGCAGTTCGGGACTCTTTTTTGATAGCTTGACTGCTATTCTGGCGGGGCGTGCCATTCTGGGTTTGGCCGTAGCAGGCGTTATGGTGACAGCCACCACCCTAATTGCTGACTACTATAGTGGCCCCGCCCGTGCGGCATTTATGGGATTGCAAGCGGGATTTATGGGCTTGGGCGGCGTGCTGTTTCTGACATTGGGGGGAATACTGGCACAGCAAAACTGGCGCTATCCTTTTGTGATTTACCTGTTTGCCTGGTTGATCGTGCCCCTTATCCTGGTGTTTATTTTAGAACCAAATCGGACTGATGCTAGTATCCCTGGAGTAGAAGCGCCTACTGCAGAGGCACCGCCGAAGTCGATGCCTGTAGGGGTTCTGGCGATTGTTTACGGGTTGACGACGCTGAGTCAAGTTGCCTTTTATCTGATTCCCGTTCAATTGCCCTTTTTCTTGGAAACTTTGGTGCAGGCTTCCCCCTCACAAAGTGGGATGGCGATCGCACTTTGTACGCTATTGAGTGCGATCGCATCCCTCACCTATGGCAAATTCAAACAGCGCATGGAGTTTGTCACGTTTCTGCCCTTAATTTTTGGGTTGATGGGCATCGGCTATCTGTTAATCGGTCAATCCGCCAACTGGGCGCAGGTATTGACAGGGTTGGCTATTTCCGGGATGGGACTGGGAATTTTGATGCCTAACATGACGGTTTGGCTGAGTGCCGCTGTGCCCGAAGCGGTGAGAGGACGTGCCCTGGGAGGTTTGTCTACAGCGATGTTTCTGGGACAATTTTTATCTCCGATCGTGACTGGGCCGTTGACAAAGGCAGTAGGTTTGGGTGCAGTCTATGCCATCACCGGAGGGTTTTTGGCCATCGTGGCGATCGGATTTGCCGTATTTAAGGCCCAAATCCGTCGCCTGACTCGTAGCAGTGCGATCTAGTGCAGGGAGAGTACATCAAAAGGGTTTTCTTTGAAGCTGATTCAACGATTCCCTGCGGGATAGCTATACCTTACCCGCAAGCAGGCGCCTTAGCATGATGCACCCGTCAGTTTCGTCTGGAAATTGACAGCTTATTAATCAACATCATTTATAGTCTCGCTAAATGTCCTGACAGTGATTTCCCTGCCTAAATCCTGAGCTAGTAAATCGATACCGTCAATAACTTGATTTGGCTGTGCGATACTCAAAACCTCATAGCATTTTTCCCGATAATCCGGACGATCTTGGAAATACTGAATCGCTCGATCGAGCGGTTCCATAACTTGATAAGCTGCTTCCGCTTTGTCGATCGCCTCTTGGGGAATCGGAGTCGCTAACCTTTGCACAGCCAAGTCGATTAAATCTCTAGAATTTACCCGATCGACAGCCGGGCGATCGGCATTTGCCAAAAGCTTTTCTGCTATACTATCGATTTGATTCAAGCAAGGAACAGGCGACCAATTTGGATAACTCGGTTCGCCAAACTGAATTCGCCCTTCACAAACCATCTCGAATTTAATAGTAGTGCCGTCAACAATAACAGGAAATCTTATCCCATACTGGTTGGCTTGAATATCGTTCGGGAGAACAATGCGTGAAGCGAAGCTATCCCCAAGGGAATCGCGACTAGCAAAAATCACATCATAGCCTCCTTCGGCAACTTTTCGGCGCAGAAGACGGTAGCCATAATCCATCGGACACATAAAGTTAATATCCTGGCTCAACCGATATTCTCCGTGTTCCATACTTACCAGGGTTCCGCCGCCAAAATACGCCCGATATTCCTGTAGAAATTCGACATTCAAGTGGCTGAGTACAGTTAATATCTTTTGATGAATTTCGCGTTTAAACATTGCTTGAGAACTTACCCCATTTTCGGGAGTGTTTGGCGGGCGACTGCTTCCCAGTTCCGCTATCAACCAAGATTGATGCTGTTGGCTAATTGCTTGAATAAAAGCCAGTTCCTCGGAGCTAGGTTTTCCCAAAACTCCCCAATAATGCCAGCCGGATTCGTAGCGACATAGCATTTCCTTGAAACTCAATTTTTTGACATCCGCAATTTGCCAGCAGATAGCTTGAAGGAAGGGGAGTTCGGCGGGAATTGTCAACCCGGTTGCTATTTCTTGATTGTTCATCTGCTTTCGGCAAAAGCGAGGCTGAGCCTCTGGAAATGCGTTACCAGGCTCTGCCTGGTAACGACGAATTTTCTTTGTTTGTGGAGCATCCGAATTCTATTCGGCGGGTTCTATTCCGTAGGTTCCTAACTTCCCGATAAAATCTCTTCGAGTGCTAATTTTAGCGTCGAATATTGATATTGAAAACCACTAGCTAAAGTTTGTTTCGGCAACACTTTCTGCCCTTCCAAAACAACTTTTGCCCCGTCTCCCAACAGCATTTCTAAAGCAAAACTTGGCACCGGCAACCAAGAAGGTCGCTTTAAAACTTCCCCTAAAGTTTGACACAATTCATTCATCCGCACCGGATTCGGTGCTGTCGCATTCAAAACGCCTTCAACTTGCGAATTTTGCAAAGCGTACAAAATTAAATCAACCACATCCTCGCGGTGAACCCAAGAAAACCACTGTTTCCCAGTCCCCAGCGGCCCGCCTGCAAATAGTTTAAAAGGTGGCAGCATTTTTGCCAGCGCGCCTCCCATTCCCAAAACTATCCCCAGCCGCAAAATTGCTAGCCGCGTTCCTGCATTTTTTGCAGGTTGGGCTGCTGCTTCCCAGTCTTTGCAAACCGCTGCTAAAAAATCGTTTCCCGCAGGGCTAGTTTCGTCAAACTCAGCGGTTTCGCTGGTTCCGTAATAGCCGATCGCCGATGCGCTAACAAACACCGATGGTCTAGGATTAGCATTGACGATCCCCTCGACCAATTTTGCCGTCGTCAGTCTGCGACTGTCCAGAATTGCTTGCTGGCGCGCCTCCGTCCACCTTTCCTCTGCAATCGGAACCCCTGCTAAATTGACAACAGCGTCGCAGCCCGCGATCGACTTTTGCCAATCACCAGACTCCGCCGGAGTGTAGGCGACAACTTCCCAATTCGGATAAGCTGAAGCGGGAAAAACTCGGCCAGCCTTCGTCGCATCCCTGCTCAAAACCACCACTTGATGTCCCGCAGCTTGCAGCTTCTCCACCAGCCGGCTACCTACAAATCCCGTTGCTCCCGCGATCGCTACTTTCATCTTTTACCAATAATGCACAGTTCTAGCAGTTTAGACGATCGTCCAAACTTGTTTTGAATTATACAAAAATAAACAGCAGCCTCGATCGCCTCCCCACAAGCTTTCTGTATTTTGATTAAACTGATATGGGACGCGAGGAAAACAAACCATGCCTGCAAAAAAATCAAAGCTTCTAATTGCTGCCTCCATCGCCGCAGCAGGTAGCGCTGCGGTCTACTTTTACTTCCAGGGTTTGAGCCAACAAGTATCCAACCCTCAAGACAGCGCCAAAGTTGTGCCCGACGAAGCAATGATGGCCGCGTTTATCTCCCCCAATCCCCAAGCGTTGGCCCAGTTGCAGCGATTTGGCACGCCAGGGGCTCAAAAGTTGATCGGCCAGGGTTTGAAGGGCTTTCAAGAACAAAGCTTGGCAGGCACTCAAATCGACTTTGACAGGGACTTAAAGCCTTGGTTAGGGGGGGTGATGGTCGCTTTGCTGCCCCCTGATGCTGTGACGAATACAGAGCCTCCAAAACTGCTGGTAGTAGTCAGCGTGAAAAATAAAATTAGCGCTTGGAATTTTGCGAATAAATTAAAATCTCAGCCCGGTGCAACTACTCAAGAAACCGAGTATAAAGGAGTTAAAATTTCTGAGATTGCAGAGCCAACTGGCAAGCGCTACAGTGTGGCTTTGCTGAACGACCAATTAGTGATGGCTCCTTTGAAAAAGCCTGTGGAATTGGCTATCGATACTTTTAAAGGAGAACCCTCCCTCGCTACGCAGCAGAGCACAACTAAGTTTTTTGCAGAGAGTGCTGGTGTCAAGAACCCCATCGCAACTGTTTATATTTCTGACTACCCGGCGGCAATTGACCAATTGAAAGCTAATTTGCCCGTCGATATCCAGTTGCCTTGGACATTGTTTTCGCAGTTCAAACAAGTCAAGTCTTTGGTTGCGGGAATTGGAGCAGATAGTGAGGGATTGAGGGTAAAAACTATTGCTCAGTTAGACCCTAAATTCGTGCGGCCAAATCCCCAATTTGCATCTAAATTGTTGCCCCGATTTCCGGATGAAACTATTGCTTTAGTCGGCGGCAAGGGAATCGATAAAATTTGGTCGCAAGCAACCGCTGAGGCACAAGATAGCCCGGAAGTTGATAGGGGAGTTCAGCAGGTGAGGGATAGTTTTAAGCGGTTGGATCTGGATGCGGATCGAGAGGTTTTTGGTTGGATGAATGGGGAATTTGCGATCGGGGCGATCGGTTCCAATCAAGGGATTTTGTCTCAGTTGGGGATGGGGGCTGCGATGATTTTTGAAACCAGCGATCGCCCTGCTGCAGAAGCAACCCTGAAAAAACTCGATGCGATCGCCAAAAGCAATCCTACAGTCAGTGTCGCCCCCAGACAAGTTCAAGGCAAAGAAGTTACGGAGTGGCAAATACCCCAGCAAGGCACTTTATTCGGGCACGGTTGGCTGAATGAAAATTCTGTGTTTGTAGCTTTCGGCGGGCCTTTAGTCGATGTGATTACTTCGACGCCACCGCAACCGCTAAGCAGCAGTCCGAGTTTTCAGGCGATCGCTACTTCTTTACCGCGGGCCAACCAAGGTTACTTTTACATAGATATGGAAAAAACCATGTCTTGGGCTAACCAATATTTGCTCGCAGTACAGCCAAATTTAGTTTCGCCCCCCGCCGCTGAATTGCTGAATTCTCTCCGAGGAGTTAGCGTAGCCACAGCTTCTACGCAACCGACAACTGCTGAGTTAGAGATGCTTTTTGCCTTCAAATCTAACAATTAGGGAATTTGTAATCGCTAATTTGTAATCGGTAATTCTTCCTTAATTCTTTCTATCCGTTAAATCCCGTACACGGCTTTGTTGCCGGACTTTTTTCTGACCAAAAAAAGATGCTGCCCTCAATGGAGGGCAGCTACTCAAATAAAGCATCTTAAAGTCTCTCAAAACTTCAGAATTAACCTTCAGACATTCCTGATTTATTCGGCAATTGCAAATCATCCGGGTCTACGTAGTGACAAACTGCTTTGTCCATGCAAATCAAGGCCCAGCCGGATTTATCGATGCTCATCAACTTGTAAGAAGCGGGCTGAATAAAGAAACCTTTGTGGTTGCGGGTTGCTGGTTTGATGTTAACGTGGCTGTCATTGCTCATGTTTTTACAACTCCTAGTATTATCGTAGTAAAATCTGAAAACCGCTGAGCGGGTTTGTCAATCGTCTAAGTCTTCAAATACTAGCACTGACTTTCTGAGTTTTCCATAAAGTTATTTATTGATTTATTACGATGTCGTAATAAACCGCAAAGCCACTTTCGTCGATCCCCGCCCACACATCGACTTGTTTGCGCGGTTACGGCTCCAGAAGCCACTGTTTAACGCGGGCGAGACTCTTCCAGTCGGGTTTTCTCTTTAATCCTTCTTCAAAATTTTTTTTAACTTCGTCGAGCAACTCTTCGGAAGCCATGAGAAGTTGCTGAGCCACTTCGACGTGGGGGCGCACTCCTTTATCTTTGAGATCCAGGATCGCTACTGCTAGGTTGATGCGAGCTTGGGGGTCGTGAGGGTTCAATTTAACGGCTGTTTTCGCTGCCTTTTGAGCCGGTGCAGGTTTATTTTCCAACAGGTAGAGCCACGCGAGGCTAGCCCAAGCATTGCCATTTTTGGGAGCTTTTTCGCACACTTCTTTAAACACGGGGATCAGATTAGCCGGGGCTTCGCCAGCTTGGTAGCGATCGAAACCGTCTTTAAACAATTCTTCAGGGGTCATTCGATTTTAGATTTTAGATTTGGGATGTTGCACGGAAAAGGGCATGGGGCAGTTAACAACTTTCTGCCCCATGCCCTCTTTTCCGATTTATGTAGAAAAAGAACTGCCACAACCGCAAGTTTGAGTTGCGTTGGGGTTAGTAAACTGAAAGCCGCCCCCAATCATAGCATCGCTGAAGTCGAGAACCAAACCGTAGAGATAAAGAATGCTTTTGCGATCGCAAACTACCTGAAAACCGTCGTAGTCGAACACTTCATCGTCGGATTTCACAGTGCTTGGATCTGCGAAATCCATCACGTAGGACATTCCAGAGCATCCGCCCTGGCGCACCCCTACACGCAAGCAGAGGTCTTTACCTTGTTTTTCTCTCAGGGCTAAAACTTGACGGATAGCAGAGTCCGTCATTTGAATTCCCCGCTTTTGTGAAGTGGCTTGAGTCATAATTTCCGAACTCCTGAGACTGTCTAATGCAAAGAGTTTAATCTTATTTCTCCATTGTACAGGCATTCGCCAGAAGGCATTCGGTTAGATGCTGAAGGCCGAATTTTTAGCTTCTAACTTTTAATTCCCGTGGGGCCTCGTTCCCAAGCTTGATGCCCTCTCCCCCTATAGGGTTTATGATTGAGAAGCAGCGGTTGACCGGCTACCGGCACCGCAACAATGCTTCACCCAACGGGCTTACTCTATGGCAGCGCTGAATCGCTCTACTCTTCGTCGGCTACAAAACTTACCTCAAATTCCCAGCGTGTGGGAGGGCGATCGCCGACCCTTATCTAATGCTGACTCGCACATGATGCTAGATGACGATGACGTTCTAGAAGCTGGTGGCGAGTGCATTCTCTGGGTCGATGGCTCCGAAGGAGTCGTGAGGGCTATGGACATGGTAGGCCCAGATGCCGGCCCAGAGGCGATCGTCCGGGCCCTGCTACGGGCAATGGAACATCCCCAAAGTCCGGCTCCCGCAGTCCGCCCCCAAAAAATAGTAGTCAAAAACCGAGAAATTCAATTTTATCTGCGGGGCGTACTTCAAGATTTAGGCATTTCCATTGACTATGTGCCGGAATTGCCCCTAATTGACGAAATCTTTCGCGGCATGGAAGAGGTCGCGATCAACAGACCTCCTGAGTTGCCCCCTCAGTATGCTGAAGTTTTAATGGAAAAAGCGGCTCAAATTTGGCAGGACGCTCCGTGGCGGACTTTGAGCGAACACCAAATTATATCTATTGAAATCAATCAATGGGATGTCGCCAGCCTCTACGTGTCCGTATTAGGCCAAGGCAGAATGGATTACGGAGTTTTACTGTATCGTTCTCTAGAATCCTTGAAACGGTTTCGAGAACGAGTCGTCAATAATGATGAATCTTTTGAAGATTTAGAACAGGCTTTTTTAGGGCAAGACTGTTTGTTTCTCACCTTTGAAAGTGCAGCAGATATTGATGAGGACGACGACGAAATTGATTTAGCTGATTTGCCTCCATCGGAAATTGAACCAAATTTCGGCAACCTGCATCCTTTAGAAGGATTGCGATCGATTCTTTACGAAGAAGAAGCCCTCACGATGTTAGTTGCTCTCGAAGCATTTCATCGCTTTTTCCGCAACGGTCGCCGGAAATTGGGATCAGACACTTTTCCCACTCTTAGCAGTCGCTACCGCATCCCAGTTCCGCAGGCTGACGGAGAAATTCAACAGGTATCCGTTAAAGTTTCGACGATGCCCGAAGTGTCAGACGAATTATTACAGATGCTCGGTGATGACGATGATGACGATGATGACGATGATGATGAATTTGACAAGCCACTGCTGCGGGACGATTTGGTGCCGCAAAATTCATTTTTGAGTCTCGGCGCCGTACCTTGGGAAACGGTAGAGTTCCTGCGCCAAAGTGTCCAGTTTCACCAAGGTGCAGAAATTGATATTAATACAGCGGGAGATGGTTTGCCGGTGGTGATGATCCAAACTTCTCATCCGAAGGCAAAAACTATGATTCAGGATTTGAAAGAAGCTGGAGGCGTCAAGGGGATTGGTTTTAATCCGGGCGAAAATCCTTTTCAGGATGAGCAATATGACTTGGGTATTTTGCAAACCAAAAATGGGGAGCTGTATTTGTTTGGGGAGTTTAATGAAGACGATCCGGTGCATCAGGAAGCTCGCAAGAAGTGGGATCGCCGCTGTAAATTAACCAACGGTTGGTGCGGTTTGATTATTGCTAAAGGGTTGATGGGTGCTTCTCGCGGTCAGCCTCAGTTTAAGGATATGATCGCTTTGCTTGAGGTGCGCTGGGTGTCTGCTAAAGACTTGGGAATTGGGCCACTTCAGTTGATGCCGATGTTTTGAAGTTAGTTGACTGTTGACTGTTGACTGTTGACTGTTGTGAGAAAGAAGAAGTAAAAGTAATTTGTAAGGTGCGCTGGGGCGCACCATAGTTTTTAAATTATTAAGGAGAATGATTATGTCAAATTCTACTCAAAAGCGAGAAGTGTTAGTCGCCATTGATGCTGAATTAGCTGATAAAATAGACCAATTTACTGATAATTGGACGGAGGCGATCGAGCAGGCTCTCCGTCTCTGGTACGCTAAGCAAATAGAAGACAAGTTGCGGAAATTTTATCAAAACCGCAGCCAAGAAGATATTGAGTTTGAGGAAGAATGGGCAACATTTGCTCAGGAACAAATGGAAGAAATTTTAATAGAGGAAGGTCTTTGAGACAATGACAGAAGCTTATCCGCGACAAGGCGAAGTTTATCTTGTTAGAGCTTTGCGAACGATCGGAGATACCAAAAAGCGTCCTGTTGCTGTCGTTTCCATAGATAGCCGGAATGAATTGAGCCGTACTGTACTGATTGTCCCTTTTACTAGCGATTTGAGAGGGGGCGAAACTCCGACTCGGGTTTTGATTCCTGCTGGTGAAGGAGGTTTAGAATCTGACTCGCTGGCTGTCTGCGAGCAAATTATAACTGTCCAAAAGACTTATCTGGAACAAGACCCTTACGGTCAACTTAGTGGCGATGTCCTAGCAAGAATTCAGAGGGCTGTACAAGTGTCGATCGGCATTTATGAACTTTGAATGTTTCGGAAATTCTAAAATTTGTTACAATCTGTAAAAATACAGGAAAGGATAGGTAAAATGCGGGTTGCGATCGCAGGTGCGGGACTGGCTGGAATGACCACAGCAGTCGATTTAGTGGAGGCCGGTCACGAAGTAGAAATTTTTGAATCCCGCCCCTTTGTCGGCGGCAAAGTCGGCAGTTGGGTAGATCCCGACGGCAATCACGTTGAAATGGGTTTGCACGTCTTCTTCGGCTGCTATTATAACTTATTTGCTCTGATGAAAAAAGTGGGAGCATTTGACGATTTGCTCCTCAAAGAACACGTCCACACTTTTATCAATCGAGGCGGCGAAACCGGTTCTTTAGATTTTCGCTTTCCGGTGGGTGCTCCTTTGCACGGATTGAAGGCATTTTTCACGACATCTCAGCTATCCGTACAAGACAAAATTCAAAATGCGATCGCCCTGGGAACTAGCCCCATCGTCCGAGGTTTGATAGACTTTGACGGGGCAATGAAAACTATCCGCGATTTGGATAAAGTTAGCTTTGCTGACTGGTTCCGCAGCCAAGGTGGCAACCAAAACTCGCTCAAAAGAATGTGGAATCCGATCGCCTACGCACTGGGTTTTATCGACACTGAAAATATTTCTGCCCGGTGTATGTTGACAATCTTTCAATTCTTTGCATCAAAAACAGAAGCCTCTGTCATGCGGATGCTGGCTGGTTCTCCCAACGAATATTTGCACAAACCAATTGTGGAATATTTGGAAAAGAAAGGAGCAAAAATTTACACGCGGCGCAGAGTGAGAGAAATTCAGTTTGAAGAAGGCGAAGAAACCCGCGTAACAGGCTTGCTAGTAGCTAACGGCGAAACAGAAGAAAATATTACTGCAGACGCTTACGTTTTCGCCTGCGACGTGCCAGGAATTCAGAAAATATTGCCCCCAGCTTGGCGCAAATGGTCAGAATTTGACAACATTTATAAATTAGATGCGGTGCCAGTTGCTACAGTACAATTGCGGTTCGACGGTTGGGTAACGGAACTGGAAGACGAAGCCAAGCGCAAACAGTTGAGTCACGCTGTAGGAATCGATAATTTGCTATATTCAGCAGATGCAGATTTTTCTTGTTTTGCAGATTTGGCACTGACAAGTCCCAAGGATTATTATCAAGAAGGACAAGGTTCGCTGCTGCAGTTGGTGCTGACACCGGGAGATCCGTTTATTAAACAAAGCAATGAGGCGATCGCCCAACACGTACTCAAACAAGTTCAGGATTTATTCCCCTCAGCGCGGGAATTAAACATGACTTGGTACAGTGTAGTTAAGCTCGCTCAATCTTTGTATCGCGAAGCACCGGGAATGGATGTTTTCCGCCCTGCTCAAAAAACTCCGATCGCCAATTTCTTTCTAGCAGGAAGTTACACTCAGCAAGACTACATTGATAGCATGGAAGGAGCGACACTTTCAGGCCATCAAGCGGCTAAGGCAATTCTCGAAGCTTACAGTCATTAGTCATTAGTCCTCTCTCGTTTTCTCTCGTTCCCAGGCTCGGCCTGGGAATGCCGATCGGGAGGCTCTGCCTCCAGTATTCGAGAGGAAAAGCGAGGCGGAGCCTCTGACTCTGCGTTACCAGGCTATGCCTGGTAACAAGAAACAAACAATTCTTCAATCTAAAATCTAAAATCTAAAATCTAAAATCCCATGACTGATTGGTTAGAACACAGTGTCCAAGTAGAAGTGGCAATTCCCATCGAATTAGCGTGGCAACTCTGGTCAGATTTAGAGCAAATGCCGCGCTGGATGAAGTGGATAGAATCTGTTCATGTTCTCGAAGAAGATCCAGAATTGTCTCGCTGGAAACTCGCAACTGGCGGGTTAGAATTTAGCTGGCTTTCTCGGATTCTCAAATTAGTGCCGCATCAGATAATTCAGTGGGAATCGGTAGACGGTTTGCCAAATAGAGGTGCGGTAAGATTTTACGATCGCAAAGACAGCAGTATCGTCAAGCTGACAGTGGCTTACGGAATTCCCGGCTGGCTGGGAAAATTGATGGATAACCTATTTCTGGGCCGCGTGGTTGAATCGACAATTCAGGCTGACTTGGAAAGGTTTAAAGAGTATGCTCTGAAAGTAAAAGCGACATCTTAAATTCTGAGGACTAAAGTCGTTTGGTTTTTAATTGTAACGCGAGAGTCGATCGCCCCCCGGCCTCAGTATCATAGAGATGTGCTGCTGATTCCTTCTCGGTTCAGTTATGAGTTACTGCCTAAACCCCGCCTGTCAAAACCCGCAAAATGCCGATCGTACCCAATTCTGCCTGAATTGCGGCTCCAAACTGTTGCTGAGAGAGCGTTACCGCGCCATCAAACCCCTGGGGCGCGGCGGTTTTGGTCGCACTTTTTTAGCAATAGACGAAGATAAACCCTCAAAACCCCGCTGTGCAATTAAACAGTTTTTCCCGCTATCTCAAGGTACCAGCAGCAGCGAGAAAGCAGCAGAATTATTCAACCGAGAAGCGGTGCGGCTGGACGAATTGGGGAAACACCCGCAAATTCCCGAACTGCTGGCGCACTTTCAGCAGGAACGCTATCAGTATTTGGTACAGGAATTTATAGAAGGTCAGAATTTACAGGAAGAGTTGGCGCGGGCTGGGCCTTTTAGCGAAAGTCAGATTCTCAGTCTGCTGAAGGATTTATTGCCAGTATTGCAGTTCGTGCACGATCGCAGTGTAATTCACCGAGATATTAAACCGCCCAATATTATCCGCCGCCGCATTTCTCAAACTCCCACCATTTATACTTACCCAACATTAACCGGGGAATTAGTTTTAGTTGATTTTGGCGCTGCAAAAGTTGTGGAGGGTTTGAGACAAACCGGTACAGTCATCGGTTCTCCCGAATTCGTGGCGCCGGAACAAATTAGAGGTCAAGCGGTTTATGCCAGCGATTTGTACAGTTTAGGAGTAACTTGCATTTATTTGCTGACTCAAATATCTCCTTTTGATATGTTTGATATCAATCGAGATGCTTGGGTTTGGCGAGACTTTTTAAAAGTTCAAATCGATCAGAAATTAAGTCGCATCCTCGACAAAATGATCGAACCAAGTCTCAGTCGCCGCTACAAATCAGTAGCTGAGGTATTTAAAGATTTGCAGCAGCAGTCGGCGGGGGCGGGCATGGGGACACCGCCCCTACCACCGCCTAAAATTTCCGTGCCACAGAGAACCCCTGCGGTGCAGAATGCAGTGCCGCCAACGGTTGCAGGCACAATTATACCTGTGCCGCCGATGCAGCGGGTTGTACCCGCACGCGCGCCTACTTGGAGATGTGTTCATACTCTGGTAGGGCATTCTAATGCTGTCACGTCGGTAGCTTTCAGTCCAGATGGCGCGACTTTAGCTAGCGGCAGTGAGGACAAGACGATTGAGATGTGGAAGTTGGAGACCGGTAAGCGGTGGTACACTCTCACGGGTCATTCTGACTGGGTGACTTGTGTGGCGTTTAGTCCTGATGGCGCTACTTTGGCTAGTGGCGGCCGTGATAAAACAATTCAAATTTGGGATTTGAATAAGGGTAAGTGGTGGTACGCTTTGCGGGGTCACGAGGATAGGGTTTATGCTGTGGCTTTTAGTCGGGATGGTCAGGTTTTGGCTAGTGGCAGTCGGGACAAAACTGTGCAGTTGTGGAATTTGAATAAGGGAAGGCGGATGTCGGCTTTGACGGGTCACGCTGGCGGGGTGGAGGCGGTGGCTTTTAGTCCTGGCGGGGAGTTTTTGGCTAGTGGCAGTCGGGATATGACTGTGCAGTTGTGGGATTGGCAAAAGGGTCGATCGATTTGTACTTTAGCAGAGCACGGGGATTGGGTGCGGGCGATCGTTTTTGCTGCGAACTCCCCCAACTCCCCTGCCGGTCAGACCCCCCCCAGCCCCCCCGTGGTAAGGGGGGGAGTAGGAGAAGGATTAATTTTGGCCAGCGGCAGTCGGGATGGTACGGCGAAGCTGTGGCGGGTGGATGGACAGGGGCGAGGGACACTGCTGCGGAGTATGAGGGACAATTCTGGGGATGTTTTGTGTCTGGCGTTGAGTCCCGATGGTCGGGTTTTGGCGACGGGGAGTCGGGATGGCACGATTTATTTGTGGGATGCGGGTACGGGGGGTTTGCTGGAAATTCTGACGGGCCACGGGGGGGAGGTTTTGTCGGTGGCGTTTAGTGCTGATGGGCGGAGTTTGGCTAGCGGTGCGGGCGATCGAACTGTGAAGATTTGGCGGGGGATTGGGCATTAGAGGCGATGTCAAGAGTGCCCGCTTAAAAAAATCTCATATTTCTGCTTGACAGGCGATCAAATGTTCTGCTACATTAGGAATTCGTGAGGACGCATAGCTCAGTTGGTTAGAGCACTACGTTGACATCGTAGGGGTCACTGGTTCGAGTCCAGTTGTGTCCATAAATTTCCATCATTTATAAATCAAGGGTTTGAGGTTTGCCCTCCTACCGAAAGTGTGGTCTTTCGCTGGACAATTAACCTATTAGTTAGATAATGAACTAACTAATCTGACACACCCTACTGAATCAGAATCAAATGATATCAGAGCATTGGAGACTTTACCATGACTCAAGCGATATCGACGTTAATGAGTTTTGATGAATTTCTGGCAGGAAAACCCGAAAACGGACGCTATGAATTACATAACGGAGTTATTGTTGAAATGCCAAATCCAACTGGTAAACATTCAGCGGTCACGGGTTTTCAAGCGATAGAATTGGGTTTAGAAATCAGGCGATTACAACTTCCTTACTTAATTCCGAAAGAATGTACAATTAAATTAAATTAAACGATAACTCTGGCTACGATCCAGATGTGATTGTATTAGATAAACAAGCCGTAGAAGCCAATGAGTCTCGATGGGAAAGAGAATCAGTTATTACTCAGGGAAATTCGATTCAATTAGTTATTGAAGTTGTCAGGACAAATTGGCGCGATGATTATGCACATAAAATGATTGATTGTGAAGCATTAAGCATTTCTGAATATTGGATTGTAGATTATTTGGGTTTAGGGGGTAGCCGTTATATTGGTTATCCTAAACAGCCTACTTTATCGGTTTATCAGTTAGTAGATGGTGAGTATCAAATTAAGCTGTTTCGGGGAGATGAAAGAATTGAATCAGCGGTGTTTTCCGAGTTGAATTTGACCGCTAAGCAAATTTTCACAGGTGGATAAGTGCGGAGGCGATCGCATAGCTAAGTTGGTTAGAACACTACAATGCCATTGTAGGAGTCACTTGTTAGAGTCCAGTTTTGTCACCTAAAACCCGCCCACAAAGCGGGTTTTGTTGTTTCTACAACCAAACTGGTGGATTTGGCATTATTAATTAGGAATGACAGAATATGTCTAGGCCAGAGATTTAGTACAGTCGCCACGTTTCGTCGAGGCTGTTGCTGGGCAGTTGCGTAGTTTGCATGAGTTCGGTGTTAAAGAAACGATAGCCCGATTCTCGTCGGCACTATCCCCATCCGTGAACAAAGCGCAAGCAAGCAGAAAAAGAAAGAGAACAACAGTTAGAATGCGATCGCCTTGCATGGTCCCAAGCACAAGCCAATAACCGGACTCAAGACGAATTTTTAGCGGTGTTGTCCCATGAGTGGCGATCGCCCGTGTGCTTAAACACTGAATCACTTAGGTTTTGGGCATATTATATCTTGATTCCCTAACAATAACTGGCATAATAGGTAAATAGGCAGGAATAACCGCAATGAATGTAGAACGTACACACTCCTTGAATGATCGAGAAGAGCTTTCTGTAAATTTTTCTCAAGAGCTATGTACGCACTGCCAAGCACTCGAAGCACGACGATTTGCGGTGATAGTCGCTCACATGACTGAGGCGTTTATTTCTATTAATTCAGAGTGGCGCTGCACCTATGTCAACCATAAAGCAGAGCAGCTTTTAAACAGGAAGTGGCAACACCTGATAGGCAAAAATATATGGACTACATTTTCGGTCGATCTTACTTCTGAGCTATATAAGTATTGTCATCAAGCGATCTTAACGCCAACAGAGATCGAGTTTGAAGAACACTACCCCTCACTCAACAAGTGGTTGAGAATTCGCCTCATCAAGAGTGAAGATGGCTTACTTATTTACTTCCAAGACACGACTCAAACATCTCAACTCGATCGACAATTGAAAGCCGAAATCGCAAAGTGCCAGCAGGTGGAAGCCACCCTTCAGAAAAAACAGGACTTTTTGAAGGCAATCCTAAACAACGTTCAAGCTGGCATTGTCGCTTGCGATGCCGATGGCATATTGACTGTATTTAACCAAGCAGCTAAAGATTTTCATGGATTACCTCAGCAGCCAGTTCCACCGGATCAATGGGCCCAGTATTATGACTTGTATTTGCCCGACGGCAAAACACGGATGAATACAGAGGATATTCCCCTGTTTCAGGCATTGCAAGGAAAGAATGTTCGTGAGGTGGAAATGATGATTGTTCCGCAGCATGGAACTGCGCGAATGCTGTTAGCAACTGGACAGGCGATTATTGCCGCCAATGGCGAAAAACAGGGTGCTGTTGTGGTGATGCACGACATTACAAAACGCAAGCAGGCCGAAACTGCTGTGCGTGAGGGTGAAGCGCAATTATCCAGCATCTTCCAAACTATTCCTGATGGCATCACTATTCTAGATTCTACCGGACAGATTATTGCCGCTAATAAGGCAGCAGAGAGGATTTTAAGATTAACTAGCAGCGACATTGTGGAGCGAGGCTATAACGATCCATCCTGGTTCATTACAACCGTGGAAGGTCATCCTTTCCCAGAAGAGGAACTGCCATTTGCAAGGGTTATGCAAACAGGTGAGCCTGTTTATGGTATTGAACATGGCATTAGCCATGCCGATGGAACTCGCACGATTCTCTCGATCAATGCTTCCCCTTTGTTTGACGCAGAGGGACAAATTATCAATATCATTGCTGCTTTCAGCGACATTACTGAACGCAAGCAAACTGAAGACGAACGAGTACAACTTGTTCAAGAACAGGCAGCCCGTGCTTTAGCAGAGAATTCTCAACAACAATCAGCGTTTTTAGCCCAAGTGAGTGCTGTCCTTTCCTCTTCACTAGAGTATGAACAAACTCTCCAAAGCGTTGCAAAGCTGGCAGTTCCTTATTTTGCAGATTGGTGTAGTGTTGATGTGCTGAATGACGATCGCACAATCAGTCGTGTTGCAGTGGCTCATTCTGATCCCGAAAAAGTGAAGTTTGGCTGGGAGTTAGCTCAACGCTTTCCCAGACATCTCGATGATGCGTATGGCATTGCTAAAGTCATGCAAACAGGACAGGTTGAAATTGGGATTGAGATTACAGATGAACAGTTAGTTGCTGCAGTGCCGAATGGTGAATACCTGGAAATCTTACGTGGAGTTGGGTTAAAGTCGTGCATCATTGCACCGCTACAGGCACGCGGGCGCGTCTTGGGTAGCATTACCTTTGTGTTTACTGAATCCGATCGCCGCTATCGCCTGGAAGACATTCCCTTGGCTGAAGATTTGGCTCAGCGAGCAGCGATCGCCATTGATAATGCTCGTCTCTATAATGAAACACAACAAGCGAAATTAGCCACCGAACTCGCTGCTAACCGGACGGCTCGACTGCTGGCGGTGATGACGGCTTTGTCTGAATCGCTAACCTCGGCTCAAGTGGCTCAGGTGATTATTGAACAGGGAATGTCCGCACTGGGAGCAAGTTCTGGTTTGGTTGCCGTATTAAATCAGGATGCAAGCGAACTGGAGATTATTCAAGCCATTGGCTATGAGCACGTAGGAGAATTTCACCGCAGTTTTTCGATTCATGCACCCTATCCTCTGGCAGAAGCCGTGCGAAGTGGGCAACCTGTTTGGCTAGAAACTATTGAAAACCGAATTGCCCGTTATCCTCATTTAGCCGAAGCGTATGCCAAGGCCGGTTCAGAAGCCTGGATTTCAGTGCCATTGTTGATTGAAGGACAAGCCGTTGGTGGACTATCGCTGAGTTTTTCGACTGTTCCCCAACTTTCCGAGAGCGATCGCGCTTTTGTTTTGGCACTGGCACAGCAGTCGGCGCAGTCGATCGACCGAGCACGGCTCTACGAGTCAGAATCGCAAGCACGGACACAAGCAGAAGCAGCTAACCGAATTAAAGATGAGTTCTTAGCTGTCTTGTCGCACGAATTGCGAACTCCGTTGAATCCGATTCTGGGTTGGACTCGACTGCTGCGAAGGGGAACCCTGGATTCTGGCAAGACGGCGGCAGCTCTCGAAACGATTGAACGCAATACCCAGTTGCAAGTTCAACTGATTGAGGATTTGCTGGATATTTCTCGCATTCTGCAAGGGAAGCTGAGTTTGGACTCTACTCCTATTAATTTGAAAACAACTCTTAAAGCCGCGATCGAAACAGTTAGTTTAGCCGCCGAAGCGAAAAAAATTCAAATTAAAACTCAGCTAGAACCGAATGTCGGCGATGTGTTAGGAGATGCTACCCGATTGCAACAGGTTGTCTGGAATTTGCTCACCAATGCCATTAAGTTCACCCCAACTGGAGGTCGAGTTGAAGTTGAGCTAAAAAGGATTGATTCCTCTGCTCAAATACAAGTCAGGGATACAGGGAAAGGGATTAAGCCAGAATTTATTCCCTATGTATTTGACACATTTAGACAAGCCGATAGCAGTATTACCAGAACCTTTGGTGGGTTAGGGCTGGGATTAGCGATCGTGCGCCATGTCGTTGAGCTACATGGTGGAACTGTCAAAGCCGAAAGTTTGGGAGAAGGACAGGGAGCAACATTTACTGTCACGCTTCCTTTATTAGCCAGAAGCAATGATGCAATCAGCGATCGCAACGATAATCTATCACTCAAATCTCACTCTTCACCCTTGGCTAGATTATGTATCCTGGCCGTCGATGACGAAGTAGACAATTTAGAGTTAGTTCAATGTATTTTGGAGGAAGCGGGAGCCACAGTGATCTCTGTATCTTCAGCAAAAGATGCGCTACAAAAGCTCAATGAATCTAAGCCAGATGTTTTGATTGCTGATATTGGGATGCCACAAATTGATGGCTATATGTTGATTCGTCAAGTGAGACAACTATCCACACAGGAGGGAGGAGAGATTCCCGCGATCGCCCTCACAGCGTATGCAGGTGAGACAAATCAACAGCAAGCACTAGCAGCGGGATTTCAAAGGCATCTTCCCAAGCCTGTTGAGCCTGAAACGTTAGTCGAGACAATTGAGAAATTGCTTCATCAAATCGAGTAAGGCAGAGGATTAGACATCTGTGGAAAGTAAGATTCAGCTACCTCGGTACAAGGATTTCAAATTGATTATTCGAGATGTCTTTTGAGTATAGTCTGGGAAGAAAATGGCACGAATTGAGGGCTAGCCTAATGCTGCTTGGCTTAGATGTATGAATAGGCTCTGCTAAGGCATTGCTCCCCAAACCCGATAATATATCCTTGACACCAGCCCTGGGCCCACAACGCGGGAAATTTTAACTTTGCCTCACAGTTGGGAAATTCCGATCGCAACCTTAAGCAATGTCGATCGCCCCCAGCCCACCAGTTCGCCAGTCCATCTCAGGACACGGCACCGTGCCGTGTCCTGGGCCGTAACTTATCGGCGACAGCCTTCGGCGATCGCCCTTAACACCGCTAGCCGCACTTCTGGATGAGATTTCTCAAGCCCGTTAGCCCGAAAAATCCAGTGTCCGCCGCCCGCGTGCTCGATCGCAATCTTTTGTCCGTCAGGCAAAACTATTTGCCACCAATTCAACACAGTGGCTTTAATAAGGTGGCACTGAATTTCGTTCAGTTGAGCCTCCATTAATTTCAGTTGACGCATGATTGGATTTTGGGCAGATGACTTCATGATTTTTCTCATTAAATGAATTCGACTGTTTCTCGGCTTTGATTTCACTTTGCCGATTTTTGAACTTAACTTCATCTTCCGAAGTTTTCGCCTTAACTTCCCTTTCCGAAGTTTTCGCCTTAACTTCCCTTTTACCACCTTTAGGGCCAACTTTGACTCCAAAACCTTTAGACTTAACTTTTCCTGGGGCAGAAGTTGAAGTCTGTTCTGTTGCCGGCTTCTTAAACTCCGCGTCTAATTGGTCTAAAATCTCCTCTTGTTCGGGAGTATGTTCCGCTGGCTGCTCTACATTTCTGGGATTGTATTCGCCAACCAACCTTGCCAAAAATTCCGAAATTGACAGTCCGGCTGCGGCTGCTTTTTTCGTTAAAAGGGCGTAGGTGTCGGTTTTAATGCGAATTTGTTTGAGCCGGAGGTTGGGATTGTTGTCAACTGTTTCGGCAATAGTTACTGCGGTAATCCTTTCTTTTGGTATAACATCGACAACTTCTTGCCACTTTTCCTGTAAACGACAGTCGCCATATTGGTCGGTAATTGCGTGTTTGAACAAAGGGACAACTTGAGCTACGCAGCTAGGCAAAATCTCAAATCCGGCTTTAATTAAGCGCAGGCAAATACTCGCAGCTTTGATAATTTGTGTGCAGTAAAAATACTGCCTACCTAATGCTTGTTCGCAGTAACTTTTAAAAGTTTTGAACTTGTCTTTGTACAATCGCAGTTTTCGGATCGCGTCTAGCATGATTCCTTGACGCACGTAGTCGAGAAATCCCCTTTTAATTTCGCCTGTCAGGTAGTCTAAATCGTGAAAGGGAGATTGATTCTGGATTTCTTCTTCAAAGTCTAGCAGCGGGCCTGCAAAGTGAAAGTTGGAGGCGACATCGCCTAGGTAGAAGTTGTCAATTGATGTGAACATGATCTGGAATGGTTCGAGAAAGGGCACGATAGCACGGAAGTTGTGCGATCGCAAAGGAGAAGTTTTGGTCTGGATCTTTGATACAATTTTGAGTTGTGTTGTCCTGTGAGGTCGATCGACCTTTTACATGGCATCACCTCCTCGGGGTTGAGGAAAAGAGGCTTGAGGTATGCGCCCAAGCCGCAAAAATACGCTTGGGTATGCAGGCACAATTGATAGACACGAAAAATCCGGCGGTTCTTCAAACCTGCATTTTGACGAAAGGAGGCTCGTTGAGCGGCCTTTGTTGTGCCTACCAACATGAAGTTTACGTCTTATCACAGTCTTTGTCAAGACGTTGGCATCATGAATATTTCGTCCTATGATAGAAGAAGATTTACAAGAAAAGGAGAAGTCTCGATTGAGACTACTCAGAGAACAAGCTGGACTAACACGCCCTCAAGTCAAAGAAAAAATCGGAATTTCCGAGCGAAGACAAGCTGACTGGGAATTAGGCAAGGCTCTACCTAATGCTGAAAACATACTTGCTATGGCTAACCTGTACCAGGTTTCTCTAAAAACTATGTTTGAGGTTTTAGGATTAGACGTAACTAAAATTCCCGATGACTTGCCAAGTCGTGAGTCATCGCCGAACGACAACTAACCCGCAGGGGTTCGGAAATGTCTAGGGAAATGGGTTTGAGTCATGCACCCAAGCCCGGAAAATACTAAGGCTATAACTAAAAACTCAGAAGCCCGATCGACCTTTCATCGCTCAATCCGTGACTTTCCCTCTCAAAGCTTTAATCTGCCCTCGCTTGGTTTTGCTGTCGAGACGTTTGCGCTGGGAACTACGAGTTGCTTTGCTGGGTTTGCGCCTTTTCGGTATGATGATCGCACTTTTAATCAGTTCTTGCAGCCGTCTCAAAGCCTCCTCCCGGTTTTGTTCCTGGCTGCGGTGTTCCTGGGCTTTAATCACAATCACACCTTCGGAGGTGATGCGCTGGTCGTTGATTTGCAACAAACGCTCCTTGTAGCGATCGGGCAATGACGAAGCTGGGATATCAAAGCGCAAGTGAATAGCACTCGCCACCTTATTTACATTTTGCCCCCCCGCGCCTTGAGAGCGAATCGCACTAATCTCGATTTCGCGATCGTCTATGAACACTGTATTAGAAATTTGTAGCATGATTCATCATCAGTGAAATTAAAGATACTGGGAAAGCAGTGCATCTTTTATATATAACTTACTTTGGTAGAGCAATTATTTACACTTCTTAGCTGTCAGGATGAATTCGATGAGTCTTTTTCTATCCCATAACTCTACCTCGTTAGATTTAGCAAGATTGTAAGCATTTTCTGTAAATCTGTTGTTCGTGATTACCCTTCCTTTATTTCCTTTGTAATGTCTGACGGCTCCTGCTACTTCTTGAACTGCTTTAATCCCAACTGGATTTTTGCTTCTTTTCGCTTGAACCACAGTTTTTGAACCATCTTTGTATAAAATTAAATCCGCCCCATAATCTTGACTATCTTGAGTTAAAGTAACACCATACCCAAAGTTTCTAAAATGGACGTCTAGAAATCTTTCAAACTCTTTTCCGCTCATTTCATCTACTTCCAAAATCCCACTTTCTAATAAACGTTTTTTTTCCTCTTCTTCTAAACGTTTTATTTCCTCTTCTTCTTTCAATGTATCAAATACCGATTTTGCAATAGCAACGGCAACCGCAGCGCCTCCTACTATAAAAGGCCACATAAAATTACATTTATTTAAAAGGATTATTTATTATACCAGATTTCTTCAGTATACTTATCTACAAATATCACAAGCACATTGTGATCTTACTTACTGATTCTTTTAGATTCCCGATGTTGGAATGGGGCTTTTTGTCTGCACTCAAGTTCAAGTATGGTTCAAAGAGTCAGGCGAAAGTCAAAAGATTTTATAGTTGAGAAATGTAACAAAACTTTAATCACACCCCAACCGGAGTTTTAGAAAAAATTAATGCGGATACCGTGACAATGGGCAATGCTGTAGCCTAAGATCGCCTTAAATTGTCAGTATCATCTCAAGGCAAGGGTGCAAAATGGCAGATATCAACGGCACGATGATGCAATATTTCCACTGGTACATTCCCGATCGAGGAACCCTGTGGGATGAGGTGAAAAATCAAGCGAAAGAATTGGCTGATGCGGGCTTTACCGCACTGTGGCTGCCGCCAGCTTACAAAGGAAGTGGCGGGCAAAGCGACGTTGGATATGGGGTTTACGACTTATTTGATTTGGGAGAATTCGACCAAAAAGGTTCAATTCGCACCAAATATGGTACTAAGCAGCAATATTTGGATGCGATCGCAGCCCTGCACAAATCTCAGATCCAAGTCTATGGCGATGTAGTTATCAACCACAAAATGGGTGCAGATACAGCAGAGATATTTAAGGCAACTCCTTATCCTTACCACGATCGGCTAAATCCCAAAGGTGGATTGCAAGAAATCAAAAGCTACACTCATTTTAACTTTCCCGGGCGCAAAGGTAAATATTCCCAAGTTGAATGGCACTGGTGGCATTTTGACGCAGTAGACTACAACGAATACAATAAAGACGATCGCGGCACAGTCTATTTGGTAGAAGGCAGAATGTTTGATGACTATGTTGCCCTAGAAAATGGCAATTTTGCATATTTAATGGGGTGCGATCTGGATTTCCAGGATCAATGGGTACGAGATGAAATTACACGCTGGGGTAAGTGGTATCTCGACACAACAGGTGCCGACGGTTTCCGTATAGATGCAATCAAGCACATATCGTCTTGGTTTTTTTCGGAATGGTTGGATGAAATGGAGCGATATGTCGGCAAAGATTTGTTTGTTGTCGGTGAGTATTGGGCACCAAATATCGATATCCTGCACTGGTATGTCGGTTCAGTTAAGGGCAAAATGTCCGTTTTTGACGTGCCGCTGCATTACAACTTTCATTACGCCAGCCAACAGGGCGGTAACTACGATATGCGGCGCATTTTAGACGGTACAATGATGCAGCAGCAACCGACTCATGCAGTAACGTTTGTCGAAAACCACGACTCCCAACCGCTGCAAGCACTTGAATCTGTGGTAGAACCCTGGTTTAAACCTCTTGCGTATGCGATTATTCTATTGCGAAGAGAAGGTTATCCCTGCGTTTTCTACGGCGATTATTACGGTGCAGAATATGAAGATTGGGGGCGTGATGGCAATCGGTATAAGATTGTTATGCCGTCTCATCGATCGCTAATTGACAAGTTGCTCCATGCTCGCAAACACTTCGCCTACGGCCCTCAATATGACTATTTCGATCATTGGAATACGATTGGCTGGACGAGATTGGGCAATGGGAAACATCCACAGGCAATGGCAGTAATTATGAGTGACGGCCCGGAGGGTTTCAAGTGGATGGAAGTTGGTAAACCTCATGCTAAGTTTGTGGACTTAACAGGGCATATTAAGGAACCTGTTTCTACTAACGAGTGGGGTTGGGGCGAGTTTCGCTGTCAAGGCGGTTCAGTATCTGTGTGGGTTCAGGAATAAGAGCGGTTGGCAGTAATATCATGTTCTATCTGTAAGGTGCGCCGAAACGCACCCTACAAAAATTAATTAATCGGTAGTACCAGTTTGCAGCGATTCTTTAGCAGTCTGCGTCCACTCTGAGTGGAAGAATTCGCCGCGCGGTTTGTCGGTGCGCTCGTAGGTGTGAGCCCCAAAATAATCACGCTGAGCTTGCGTGAGGTTTTGCGGCAATCTTTCGCGGCGGTAGCTGTCGAAATAGTCCAGCGAGGCACTAAATGCTGGCACTGCAATCCCCAGTTGGCAAGCAGTAGCTAACACGTCTCGCCAAGCCGATTGGCGATCGAGAATGCTCTGTTTGAACTCCGGCGCTAACAGCAAATTCGGCAGCGTGGGGTCGTCCTTGAAAGCTGTTTTAATCTTGTCCAAAAAGCCAGCCCGAATGATACAGCCACCTTTCCAAATTCGGGAAATTTCGCTCAAACTCAAGTCGTAATTGTACGACTTCGAGGCCGCGCTCAACAGCGCCATGCCTTGCGCGTAGGAGCAAATCTTCGAGCAGTAAAGCGCATCGCGGACTTTGTTCACAAACTCTTTAGTATCGCCTTCGTACTTGCCGCTAGGCCCGGTCAGTTCTTGGGAAGCTTTGATGCGCTCGTCTTTGTAAGAAGACATGATTCTGGCATTCACAGCAGCGATAATGGTGGGAATGCTCACGCCCAATTCCAAAGCACTCATAACAGTCCAGCGGCCGGTACCTTTTTGGCCGGCTGCGTCCATAATTACCTCAACTAAGGGTTGCTTAGTTTCCGGGTCGTTGTACTTGAAAATATTAGCCGTAATTTCAATCAAAAACGAGTTGAGTTCGTCTGTGGTATTCCATTCGGCAAAAACTTCCTGCAACTGCTGGCCGTTCAATCCACCAACGTTTTTGAGCAAATCGTAGGCTTCAGCAATGAGCTGCATATCACCGTACTCAATACCGTTGTGAACCATCTTCACATAGTGGCCGGCGCCACCAGGGCCGATGAATGTGACGCAAGGGCCGTCATCTACTTGAGCCGCAATTTTGGTGAGAATTGGCTCTAGTAGACCGTAAGCAGTGCGGGTGCCACCGGGCATCAAGCTAGCACCATTCAGCGCGCCTTCTTCGCCGCCGCTGATGCCCATGCCGACAAATCCCAGCCCCATCGATTCTAAATCTTTGGTGCGGCGTTCGGTGTCGTCGTAGAGCGAGTTGCCGCCGTCAATAATCATGTCGCCCGGTGACAGCATGGGTTTGAGCTGGTCGATGACCGCATCTACGGGTTTCCCAGCTTGCACCATGACTAAGATTCTGCGCGGGGTTTCTAGGGCATCGACGAATTCTGTCAGAGTCTTGGTGCCTACAATGTTCTTGCCGGGGGCGCGTTGTGCCATAAAGTCGTCGGTTTTGGCTGCTGTGCGGTTGTATACAGCCACGGAGAAGCCTCTGCTTTCGACGTTGAGCGCTAGGTTTTCGCCCATCACTGCTAGACCGATTAAACCAAAATTTTGCTTTGTCATGCTAATAACCCGCTGGTTGTTCCCGCTTGATGATAGGTTTGCGAGAGAGGAAAGCGAGGCGGGGTGTAGCGCTTTCCGGTGGACTAAAAGTATTGGACAATAGACCTAGGAGGTTTAGGTTTATTTTTATATTCCCAGAATTGCTGTTTGGTAAATCAGTAGGGTTTTTTTAAGATTTAAGGGATATTAATGACGCGGGCAGGTGATGATAAGGCAGGTATTATGTCGATCGCGGTAACGGTAGATACAAACAAGCGGACATTTTGAGGAAAATTGAGGAGACTGTTTTAACTATGGAAGATTTGCAGTATCTCGCGGCCTGGGTGAAGGAGCAACACGCTCGCGAGTATATTTTGACTTGGCTGCTGAGTCAACAGGGGCTGTGGTGGTCTGATGGGGATATTTATCAGGCCGTTTTGCAAAAGTCGGGAAAGCTTTTGAAAGCTTATGTTCAAAAAAGGCAAGCGGGAGAGTTATTTGAGGGAATTTCTGAGAAGTTGGGAGGAGATGATAATTGGGATGATTTGGCGGCGAGTTTGGCGCGGATTCTTGCGGTTTATCAGGAGGAATTATCTCATTTGCAAGAGCGCGATCGCAAGGGGGATGGGGTAAAAAAAAATTTGATTAGCCAACCATTGACTGGAGATCCTTTGCCGCTTTTGGAGGTGCAGCAAGCTTTGCCCGATCCTTATGCGGATACGTTGACGGGGAGATAATTGCTCATCATTTTTGTGGATGGAGGCTCATCTCAGAAACCGGGTTTCTTCCCTTATTATCTCGTACTCAACCCAAATTGTCGCAGAAACCCGGTTTCTCGCCACTTGGGCGAGAGTTCTGGATCTAGATTCAAGGATTGAGAATAGGTGTAAGATCTAGAAGAAATCCGGGAAGTACATCTTCACCCGAAAGTGTAGGCGGTTGGTCAAAAGAGAAATTAATAACTTCTGCTACATCTTCAGACAACCGATAGATTTCTACTAAAGGTGTTTGGGGGTCAATTAGCCAACCTAAGCGACAGCCGTTAGTTCGATAATACCGCATTTTAGCCCGCAATGTTTCTAGGGAATCACTTTGCGATCGCAATTCTATTACAAAGTCCGGGCACAGGGGAGGAAATTTGCGCTTATCTTCTGCGGATAATGCTTCCCAACGTTCTAGGAGTACCCAAGCAGCATCAGGGGAACGCTTCGCACCGTTGGGTAATTGAAAGACAGTGGAAGAGTCAAAGACTTTTCCCAATCGAGTCTGACGATTCCACAAACCGAGTCCCAGGTTGAGATCGGAATTTCTGATGCCGCTTTCGCCGCCTGTTGGAGGCATAATAATTAGTTCTCCTTCGGGGGTTTGTTCTAATCGCCACTCTTCATTAGCGATGGACAATTGATAAAATTGTTCGTCGGTTAAAGCGACGGCGGCAGGTAGGTTGAGAGTTATAGTTTCCATCGTTGATATTATTGCCAACTAGGTTGGTTTTATTATAGATCGCACTTTCTGACAATTTTCTCAAAAAGATCGCATTCAGCAGTAAAACAGGTATCTCTGCTTTACCTCGAAGCCTAGATCCCCCTAAATCCCCCTTAATAAGGGGGACTTTGAATCGAACTTTTGTCCCATCAAGAAGCGGGAATTTGTATTTGACTTTTGTCCCCCCCTTTTTAAGGGGGGCTAGGGGGGATCGAGACTTTGCCACAAAACAAATGAGATTAATCTCTCATAAATCTATCTCACACAATCATCCCAGGAACCGGGTTTGTTCCGAGATTTCTCGTACTCCACTGAAAATTGTCGCAGGAACTCGGTTTCTCGCCACATAAGGAGAGAAATTAGATCGCCAATCCGCAATAATTTATCACAATCACCCGCGCCAAATTCCCCACGCTAACCCACAAGTCCGCCGGGGGTTTTAAACCCCTGGCGGACTGTGTGTTTAACTCTAAATATAACTACTAGCTTGACGTGTGAACATTGAGCAGTAAATTCCATTTGATGCGATCAATTCGTCGTGAGTTCCTATTTCTGCTATTTTACCGTTTTCCATGACGGCGATACGATCGGCAATTTTTGCTAATCCCAATCTGTGACTGATGACTATGGTTGTTTTCCCGGCGGCTATTTGGCGGAAGATGCTGTAAATTTCGTGTTCTGTCTGGGGATCGAGGGCGGCGGTTGGTTCGTCAAAAATGAGCACTTCGGCTGTAGAAAGCCGCATTAAGGCGCGGGCGATCGCAATTCTTTGCCACTGTCCCCCGGATAAGTCGATGCCGTCTTCTAATTGTTTCCCCAACGGAGTCTCTAAACCATGGTCTAAACTGTTGACTTTAGCTGCAATTCCTGCTTCGGAAATAGCTTCGTTAATTGCGGTGTCATCCGACAGTGAAAACAAGTCGCCGAAACCGACGTTTTCGCGGACTGTGGAGGGGAAACGGGCGTAATCTTGCATGACGACGGCGATGCGCGATCGCACGTATGCTAGAGAGTACGATCGCAAATCTTTGCCGTTCCAGTCGATCGTACCACTTGTCGGGTCGTACAGGCGGCCGAGGAGTTTACCAAGGGTGGTTTTACCCGCGCCATTTTCACCAACAAGCACTAGCATTTCACCCGGATTAATCGTTAAGTTGATATCTTCAACCGTGCTTTTATTGCTACCGGGATAGCAAAAAGATAAATGCTTAATCTCAATGCCAATTTTATCTTTTGTGGGGCGGGAATCTTGCCCGCCTTCTGATAAACTAGGCAGGCGAGACGCCACATCCACAAGCGGAGACTGCAATTCTGGTTTGAGTTCTAACAGTTGAAAAATCGGACTAACACCGAGAGAGATATCGTACAAATTAGTATAATTGCCAATCAGTAATTGCAAACTTTGCTCCACCTGGACAATCAAACCCGAATAAAGTGCCAAATCCCCCAAAGTATAGCGCCCTCCCAAAGCTCCCATTACCACATAAACAAATGGCAAAGCTACTCCTACTCTACTAAAGACTGACCATAAAAGTACAACAATTGCTCCTTTTTTTCGGATGCGTTGCATCTCGCTAAAAAACTGCACAAACTGACTTTGCCAGCGTTTGAGCCAAAGTTCCTGCAACCCAAACAAACGCAATTCTTTAGCGTATTCTTCGCCAGTCAATACTCTAGCGGATAAGTTCATTTCACGACTTATTTTAGCTTGCTTTCTTTGAACTCTCCAGATGATTTTGCTATATTTTCTTTGGATGTAAATTGAGGGAGATGATGAAATTAACATCAAGAGTGGCACCCACCAAGCTATGGTAGCAGCAAGGCTAATAGATGGAATAAATATAAAAATTCCCGTGATGGTCATGCTGAGGGTAAATGCTAGTTGCTGTATTTTGGATACTCCGGTTTTTGCGAGTTCTACAATATTTAATAGTTCGGGGTTTTCAAACAGGGCGATATCGTCGAAATTGGCGACTTTTTCCAGGACTTTTCCTTCGACAAAGCCTTGAACGCGATCGCGCAGGGATGTCGCTGCAAAGGAGCTCATTGTTTCTAGCGAGTCGCCGACTAACTTGAGACTTAAGACTCCGGCAATACTCCACAGCAATATTGGCCGGGAAAGCATCAAAGCCAAGGGCTGTGCTGTTTGGGTTTGCGACAGCAACCGAGATACTTCATCAATGATTAATTTATCTAAAAATAGGACGGCAGAGGGGGCAGCACCGCGAATGATGTTGAGTAATATTAAATTGCGGAGTTCTATTGGTGCGGCTTTGATTATCAGGCCCAAGCTGCGCCACAGAGCTTGGAATGTGGTAATTTGGATGGGTTGCATAGTTTGTGGGTAGGTGTCTGGTCTACTAGACCTCTCCAATAATTATTGTGGAACAGGCCGGAAAGCCTGTTCAAGACAGGCTTTTCTGGAGATGTCTACTCATCGCTTCCCCGTATATTATACAGCACTTTGCTTAACGATTAGGTACAATATTAGAGGTGGTAAGAAAGAGAACAATGAAACCCTACTCCCTAGAT
>NZ_JAUBQE010000136.1:0-2256 GCF_036701115.1 Microcoleus sp. Pol1C5
TTATTCGTTCGAGCCAATTGAAGAGCAATACTTAAGCCTGGAACAAAAGCGAGAACTCTGCCAATTTCTGGAAGAAGCACTGTGCAATGTGGGAAAACACGCTAAAAATTTGACCCGTCTCAGTGCTATTGGCAAGCAAAACAAAGGTTGGTACACCCTAAGTATTAAAGATAATGGATCTAGCATTTGTTCTTCCTATGAAGGTCGAGGAACAAAGCAGTGTCTAAATCTCGCCAAAAAATTAAAAGGAAAATTTAAGCGAACCTGTATTGGAGAGAAAGGGACTTTGTGTGAGTTAACTTGGCCCATTACGGGGACAAACTGGAATTTTGCTAGTATAAAACGTAACTTCACAACCAAGATTTTGAAAGGCAGGAGCTAGACCCCTCGTTATTGTGAACCTCACTTAAACGAGAATTGCTATATCCAAAACAGCCTCACCGACTTACCCGAAAATTAGATTAATACGGAGGGCCAATAAGATTGCCGAGTTGTGCAATTATAACTACCTTAAAGAGCGACAGGAAATACAAACTCAAGCAATTAACTTGGCACAAGCTACTCTAGTTGGATCTAATCTATTTATTTATTATAGGACTAATCCTCACACAGACGCCCTAAAAAACAAGGAGAAAAACAAAAAGGGTTGACCAACTGGTTGGTTACTTTAGCAATGGACACAATACCCCAATAGAGGATCTAAGGTATGAGAAACAACGCACAAAATCAAACAAGCCATGAATATTGTGAGATTAGGTAACTATGATTTAGAAGTTGAAGAACTTCCTAATCAATTAAGGCATCGGGAATTTGATGTTACCATAGTTAACAATCAGTTAGGACAAAAAACTAAATTAGCTATTAAATAATTAAAAAAGGAAAAAGGGCTAAGTTATGATGTCAATCCAATGGTTCTTTAACAAACGCATCAACATCAAAATACTCACCAGTTGTGCCTTGAGTTTAGCGCTGATTGTAACTCCGGCAGTTCTGGCGGGTTATGCACCTGGCAATCAAAAGCCTCCCCCTCGAGAAAGAAAATCGGATGGAGGAACGACTAGAGGGTGTTCTGGAGGAGATATGCCACTAACCGTTCTCGCCCCTGTGAACTACATAGGACGAACGATTTCTCGATACCCTACGTTCGCTTGGTTTGTGCCTGATGATTCCGCCTCCAAGCCAATAAAATTCACGATTTACGAGTGGGTTCCAGGTGCTAAACCCCAACAAGTTCGCGAGATATCCTTGCAGAGTTCACCGGGAATTATGAAATTATCTCCGTTCTCGAATAACGAACAAGGACTGCAACAGGAGAAACAATATCTTTGGCAAGTTGTTATCAATTGCGACCCAGATAACCCATCAGGCGATCTAGTAAGCGAGGCAACTATTGAGGTTGTAGCAATGCCTGCTGCCGTGCAAAGTAAACTCAACAAAGCAGTAAATAGCGTTGAGAAAGCTAATATCTATGCTGAGGCAGGTTTATGGTACAACGCGCTAGATGAAGCGCTCAAACTCGCCCAAGAGTCGAAACTGGGAGAAATAGGTTCAACTTTGTTAAAAGATTTGGCTGTGTCGGAAGCACCAAAAACCACTTCAGAATTGTCGCCAAAAGAACACTCCGCTCGCGCGAAACAAATTGAAACCTTGAAGCAGATTGCAGATAGCGCGCGCTAACTAACCTCTAAGCAGTAATGAAAAACAACACTTCACGTCGTGCAGTTTTACAAGGTTTGATGGCTAAGCTGTTGTGCATTTAAAATGCGTGTTTCAGAGGTTGAAACCCTTTATTGGCTTAGATAGCCTCGAAAATTTAAATGATGAACAGCTTAGTGCAATTGTTATCGGGTTTGATCTAGCCAATCGTTCTTGGGTGACATCTGCCAGTGCCATATCTTTGTTTGAAACTTTGCCACCTCTTTCTGGAGTTCTTTACTTCAGGGGGCGACAACGAGTCTAAAGAGGTTGCTCCATCAGCTTTATAGCTCTTAATTCCCTCTGATAAAATGCTCGCCCCTTAGGAAATAAACTCATCATGGACTCTACCCACTCCTGACAGGAGTCCAAGACAATCAACCAATTTTCGCCATATAAACCAATCCAAAACTTACTATGTCTTCTTCTATTTCTCCCTGGCTCTTTGAGACGGCTGTACAGTGCCTAATTAAATAACAGCGAGACAACTTTGTGTCGCTGAGCAAAACCTTCCCTCTTACAGGATTACAGAGAAAGTTTGCGAGCGCGTTCTAGCATTTG
>NZ_JAUBQE010000094.1:0-12573 GCF_036701115.1 Microcoleus sp. Pol1C5
TTATGTTGAGCGTGGGCGGGCAATAGCGCGCTCGAACTTTTTTGAGTTTTTTGGACTTATTCAGCAAGCCCTAACTACTGAAACTATTGCTATAATTGCATTTCCCTTCTTCCTTCTTCCTTCTTCCTGACATCCGTTACATCCGAAGAAAGCGAATCCGTTGCCGAACTTCCTTATTCCTTCTTCCTAACATCCGTTATTCATGCCGGACTGTATTATCAGGTTCGAGGGCAAGGTGATTTTCTGGGCTAAACCCAGACGGGATGGCAATCATAGCGTTAGAGGAAAAATCGATACGTTAACTGTAGCCATATTACCAATTTAGGCGGGAATCTAAGGGCAAATTGTGCAACTGAGAATTCACCCAAATAGCCGCCGCCAAACCCGATCGCAAAGCACCTTCTATTTGACCTTCCCCGCACAAATCCCCCGCACAAACCAGTGGCAAATTCCCCCCAGCAGGCAAACAAGAAACAGGCAAAGGATTTCGACAAAAAGCATAGCGCCAGCGGTGAACCTGCAACCATTCTGGCTCTTTTAACCAAGGGATTAAATATTCAGAAGCTCTCGAAAGCAATTCCTGACCGACAGTTTGCAAATCAGCAGCTTCTAAATAGCGTTCTGCAAAAATTGCGCTGCTGTGAACCACAAACACCGGCTGCTGCGGCTCGATCCGTTTGCTGCTGTCGAAACCAACCCAAGCTAAATCAGCATTATCGGGAAAAGAAACAGATTTCCACTGCGGATTTAGATTAATTAAATCTTGCTGTTTTTTCGCAGAATAGCCAGCCATAACCGTAATGCAAGGGTCGTACTCCACAGAGCGCAATTTGTCAAGAAAATCAGGTTTAAAACCAATTTCCGAATTCAAAAACATTAAAGCTTGAGGAGCCGGAATTGCTACTACAACAGCCTTAGCAATCAATTCTTGAGGCGTCTGTAAATTGTCATCAGTAACTTCTAGGGAAAGATGCCACATTTGGTTATCTGTAGTAGAAATAGCTTGTACGCGGCGACCAAACCAAATTTCTAAATCCTCCGCCAAATATTTACCCACAGCATTCATTCCCGCAGGTGCGACATAACAAGAATTAGGAATAGCAGAAAGTTCTCCATGTCTGAATTCCCAGACAGTATCCGTCCAGAGTTTGAGGATATCCCGATCGACCAAAACGTCAATTAACCCCTGCACCGCATCCCCCTGCGGCTCCAGATACCGCGCCCCGTGATCGGCCCTAGTACCCTGTACGCGACGGGTAGCAACACGTCCCCCCGCGCCGCGAGATTTCTCAACAACAGCCACAGAATAACCAGCTTGACGCAACCGTTGAGCGCAACTCAGCCCCGCCATACCCGCACCAATCACCGCAACATCGAACATAATCAATCAGTCAGCCTTGTGAATCTAAACATCAGCTTAAAGGCTGCAAGCTGAATTTGTACCTTACCGATGACTCAAAAGAGCCGTAGCTTCCGGGGCCCGACGCCATCGCCCTGCACCAAGTAGTAGAATAAAGGACAGCACGAATCCATGATTAAGACCCGATCAAAAAATGCCACTGTAGGTAAATCCTAAATCCTAATGGTTGTCAACCAGCAGCAATCTAAAATCTAAAATCTAAAATCTAAAATCGAATAGGGGAGGGCAAAATTTTGGACGAACTCAGAGCAGCACTCGAATTGACAACAGAAGAAGAATTGCAGCAACTAACAGAACTTCTGTTCAGCCGCAAGTTTAACCCTTTAGATTACGTGCAAACCCCCGCACCGATAGATGTACAAAGTCGCGATCGCCAAGCATGGCTCGACGCCGTAGAACAGCGGTTTCGCTATCTTGCAGCCGACGGGTTGACGGTACTCCGAGGGCGAACCCAACAAGTAACTTACAGACAAGCACTAATTCAAGTTTGTCGCTATCTCAAAATCCCTTACCCCAAACAGTTGTCAACCACCGACTTAGAGGCAGAAGTATTTCTGCACTTAATGGGCCGCGCGTGGAAGCGTTTACCTGCAGATGAACAGCAAGCGCTGACAGTGCGCGTACAGCGAGCGATCGTTGATTCTAAACTCTCAGAACCCCTGCCAATTTCTGCTGAAAAAGACCCGCTAGGTTTGCTGTTCAAAGGCGGCAGCGCTTTAGCTGTTAGTTCCATCTTAAAACCAATGCTGCTCAAACTAATGGCAAATCAATTTGCGCTGCATTTTGCCACCTATCAAATGGCAAAACAAGGAGTGCTTGCAGGCACTGCAACTGCAGCAACCCAGTTTCAAAATTATGTCGCAATTCAGACGGCGCGGCGCGGTATGGCGGTGAGTGCGGCTCGTTACGGTGCGACGCGGAGCGTATTTTCGTTGGTTGGCCCGGTGATGTGGACTTGGTTTTTAGCGGATTTGGGTTGGCGATCGATTTCCACGAACTACGGCCGCATTATCCCGACCATTTTTGCCTTAGCTCAAATACGCCTGACGCGATCGGAATGCGTTTGGGAACTAGCTTAACGCTGGTAAATTGTAGATTTTAGATTTGAGATTGGGAGTGTGGGTGAAGATCAAAAATCGGTTGAAATTAGCTGCCAAACAGACAGCCAAAAATCTCAAGTCTCGACTCCAAAAACATCCAGATCCCCGCCTGCAAATCCCTTGGAATTTCGCCCAAGTGGGGATGCTGATTTTTCCCTTAATTCCGATTTTGGGAGCTTTAGGTTTATTCCTGGGATTGGCCGGCACTTGCAAGCAAAAGTTCCGTCAAATTAGTCGCCGCCCGTTGAATCGAGGATTCGCAATTCTGAGCGCGCTGCTAGTCATCACAGCCGTTTTTGCCCACAACCGCATTGAGGCTTTTGTAGGGTTGTACAATTTCTTGCCGTTCTTTATATTGTTTGCCGCTTTTAGCAGTTTAATTCAAACTTTGCCTCAATTGCGGCAATTGTCTTGGATTATTGTAATTAGTTCAATTCCAGTGATAATTTTAGGTCTGGGACAGCAATTTTTAGGCTGGAGTGGCATCGAGCAATTGCAGCCTGTTTTTGGCTGGGTACTCGCACCCCAAGGCAATCCCCCCGGTCGTATGGCTTCTGTATTTATGTACGCTAATATTTTAGCTTGCTATCTGACAATTGCTTTTATTTTAGCACTGGGACTGTGGATGGAAGAAGGGTTCGGCAACGATCAAGGTAAGGGATTTCCCGAATTTACCAGCTCGATTTTGAGGGAAGAGGAAAGAGGAAAAAAGGAAACAATTAATGAACGGCTGATTCCTGATTCCCAATTTTCGCTTCCCAATTTCCGATTCCTATTTTTAAGTTGTGCAGTGATCGGAAATGCTCTTGCTTTGATTTTTACTAATTCTCGCAATGCTTGGGGACTGGCAGTTGTGGCAGTTTTGGCTTTTGCATTTTATGCGGGCTATAAAAAATTATTAGCTGCAGTTTTGAGTGTGGCTAGCACAATTTTTTTGTCTGCCTTTGGCCCGGAACCACTGCGGCAATCTTTACGAAGAATTGTTCCGGCTTTCTTTTGGGCTAGACTCACCGACGAGATGTTCCCAAATCGACCGACAGCTACTTTGAGAAAAACTCAGTGGGAATTTGCGTGGTCGATGACTCAGCAGCGTCCTTGGACGGGTTGGGGATTGCGAAATTTTACGCCTCTCTATCAAGCTCAGATGCAAGAATGGCTCGGTCATCCTCACAGTTTGATACTGATGTTGACTGCGGAAACGGGAATACCCGCAATGCTTTTTTTGTTTGGTTTAGTTGGTTGGGTTTTGGCTAGGGGTGTTTTTATGCTAGCGAATTGGCCGCTTTTTTCTGCGGATATCAAACACGAGCAAATAGCAACACAGGAAGTAGCGGAAAATACTTTAGGGTTCACTCAAAAATTTATAATTAATAGCAAAAGTCAGGGGGTTTGTCAAGATGTAAGAGCGGCTGATCGCCTAATTTTTTTCAGTTATTTATTAGCCTTCGCTGCCTGTACGCTTTTTAATACTGTAGACGTGACGCTGTTTGATTTTCGACTCAATACTACAAGCTGGTTGCTGTTAGCCGCAATTTGCGGAGTCAGCCAGAGGGAATAGGCGATCGGGCATCGGGCATCGGTTATTGGTTATTGGTTATTAGAACGAAAAACCAACAACCAACAACCCACTAATGACTACGGACTAATGACTAATGACTTCCTTTATTCTACCGTCACCGACTTCGCCAAATTGCGTGGCTGATCCACATCCAAACCCCGACGGGCTGCAATGTGATAAGCCAACAATTGCAGCGGAATCACTGTCACAATCGGCGACAACAATTCATCCACCAAAGGCACCGGCAAAATGTGGTCAAAAATATCGGCTTCCGCCACACCTTGCTTCGGCGTAACGCCAATTAAACGGGCGTCGCGCGCCTTCGCTTCTTGAGCGTTGGAAAGCACTTTTTCGTAGACGCTTCCGGGCATGGCGATCGCCACTACGGGTACTTTCGCATCCAAAAGGGCGATCGGGCCGTGTTTCATCTCTCCCGCCGGATATCCTTCAGCATGAATGTAGCTAATTTCCTTCAGTTTCAGCGCCCCTTCCAAAGCAATCGGAAAGTTAATTCCCCGCCCCAAAAAGATAAAATCTTGGGTGTCTGTAAACTGGTGGGACAATTCCTCCACATACTGTTCTTGAATCTCCAAAAACTTCTCAATCTCCGCTGGTAACTGGCGCAAACCAGCAATAATTTCTGCCAATCTCTCCGTGCTGATTGTTTCCCGCTGGTGCGCCAAATCCAAAGCTAAGAAATAGAATGCCATCAACTGAGTCACAAAAGTTTTAGTCGCAGCAACGCCGACTTCTATACCGGCGTGGGTATTGATCACGTGCGGCATCATGTGGGCGATCGAACTTTCGGTTCTGTTAGTAATGCCTAACATTCTCGCCCGAAATTTATCGGTAAAACCTGCGCGGCGCTGCTGTTCCATCCCCAAAGCAGCCAGTGTGTCCGCCGTTTCTCCCGACTGTGTTACCCCAATAGTTAGAGTATTTGCTGTCAGCGGTGCCGGTGCGTAGCGGTACTCAGAAGCGTACTGCACCGCAGTGGGAATATTAGCTAATTGTTCCAACAAATATTTGCCAATTAGCGAGGCGTGCCAGCTCGTTCCGCAGGCGAGAATCGAAATTTGTTCGACATCAGCGCAAAGTTCCTTGGGCAAGTTGAGATTGATGGGAGAGCGGGGATTTCCCGGCTGCCAATCGCTGTCTAAATAAGCCTCCAAACAAGCTCGGACTACGGCGGGCTGTTCGTAAATCTCCTTGTGCATGAAGTGTTTGAAGCCTTGCTTTTCGACTAAAACCGGACTCCAACCAAGGATGCGCGGGCTTTTTTTCAGCCTTTCTCCTGCAAAGCTGTAAACTTCGACTCCCATCGGAGTTAGTCTTGCCAATTCACCATTTTCCAACGACAAAACAGTGCGGGTGTGAGAGACTAAGGCCGGCGTGTCGGAAGCGCAGAAAAATTCGCCTGCACCAAAGCCAATCACCAAAGGAGCTTGCTGTCTGGCGACAATTATTTCGTCGGGAAAATCGGCGCAAATAACGGCGATCGCAAAGGCTCCTTCTAACCGATTTACCACCTTTGCAACGACTTCTAAAAACGACAAATCAGCAATTTTTTCGGACTTTTTCTCTTTTCTTTCTTCCTTCTCCCTTTTTGCTTCTGCAAATAACTCAGCTATTAAGTGAGGAATCACTTCTGTATCGGTATCCGAGACAAATTTATGTCCCTTTGCTTTCAATTCTTTCCGCAAATCGCGATAATTTTCGACAATTCCATTTTGAACTACCGCAATTCGCCCGCTATTATCCAGGTGAGGGTGAGCGTTATATTCCTCTGGTTTGCCGTGAGTTGCCCAGCGGGTGTGTCCGATGCCAATGGGAGCCGGAGATTCTATCTCTGCTAGCTTTTCCCGGAGGTTGTGCAATTTGCCCTTGGCTCGGATGCAGGTAATTTCTCCTTCCGAGATGGTAGCGAGGCCCGCTGAATCGTAGCCCCGGTATTCTAGTTTTTCCAATCCTGCTAGCAAAATCTCGCTTGCTGCTTGCGTGCCGATATAGCCAACGATTCCGCACATTTAACGTACTACTCCTGCTTAGCGATCGCAATAAAACTCACGTTTTATCATTTTTACCTTCTTCCGGCCCCAGAATGCAGATTCCGCGACAAAAAAGAGGGGGCAATTTAATCGCCCCCTCTCTTGTGCCCTTAATTCGATCGGCGTGTCGATCGATATTTAGTAGGCTAGACCCATACTGCGAGTGGTTTCTGCTCCCAGGTAAACCCGGATGCTCAGAAAATCGGTGGGGCAAGCAGTTTCGCACCGCTTGCAGCCTACACAGTCTTCGGTGCGGGGAGATGAGGCAATCTGAGCTGCTTTGCAGCCATCCCAGGGCACCATCTCCAAAACGTCAGTCGGACAAGCGCGGACGCATTGAGTGCAGCCGATGCAAGTATCGTAAATTTTGACTGAATGAGACATTGAATAAAGGCTCCCAACGAGTCACTAAAAATTTGCTGCCTCTGCGAATTAACAGATTTGACGGTGAGGTGCCACCGCTATAGCCTGCACAGAGAATTAAAGGTTAGTCTACCGCAGTGCTTGGAAGCACTTCGCAAAAAAGCGACAAAACTTCACAGTTATTCACGCTGGGAGTCTTATAGAACCCATTTGGGATTTATTCATTTGCCAACCGTTTGAGCATGAGCCTGATGAAATACAAATTGAGTTTCGCAGTGGCATTGGCGAGAGTCTGCTCAAAGTTCTTGACCAAACTCTTACAGCCTGACATCCCAGCGTTTGACCGTTTAATCACGAGCGCGAGTTGCCACCACGACAAATCCAGTTTTCCCCTCTAATGCCACTTTTTCGGCTTTGGTTAGTTTCCGTGCCAGTTTAAACCGGATCTGGGTCATAATCTGCGGATAAAGTTTTTACATTCTCTGCGATCGTCTTATCCGGGTGATACCTATTGCCCTTGCAGAATGGTACTCTTCGGAATATTGACGAGCCAGAGTGTGAAAATAATCGAGGTTGTGACTCAAAATATCAACCCAGCCACATTCATCGGACACACTGGCTTTTGTATAATGGATAAAAAACGGCAAGCTGACTGGTATCAACACCTAGATGTTGTTTGATGCCATTGGTGTATTTGAAATGGCAAAAGCCTTGAGACTCGACACTGGCAAATTGCACGTATTTTTCACCGCTACACGCAGTTATTAGAGGAATTCTAGCCGTTTGTTAATCAACTTTACGCTGTGAGCTAATGAAGGGAGTTCGGGGAGCCAAGAAGAAACCCACGAGACTAGCGAAGAGAATCGGTGTAAAAGTGCTAAATCCTGTCAACTTGGCGAGTAGCAGAGTTGTACTAATTGGAGTTCGAGTAACTGTTGAATTCAGAGCAGCCATTACACAAATCATTGCTAAAGTCTCGTTGGAGGCGGGATTAACGATAGCGATTGCCTTTCCTAAACAGGCTCCTATAAAAAACAGCGGGATGATAATCCCCCCCCGCCAGCCTCCATTTACGGTCGTACTAATGGCAAACACTTTAGCAATAACTAAAGTTAAGATAACTCCCAAAGAAAAGTTGCCCTCAACAATTTTTTCAATTTGATGTTCACCAAAGAAACGAGTGAGCGGAAATAAAGCTGATAACACACCAAGTGCTAGCCCGGCTAAAGTAGTTCGCACATAGATTGGGCTGGGTATCGAATCAAACAAGCGACCAACACTGCGAAATACAGCGATAAAAAGCCACCCCATGATCGCACCTACGATTCCATAAGCAATCGCGGCGCCAAAGTCATAAAGGCTGTCCACATTGTATTGAGGAAAATGCCAGGTTGGACCAATTCCTAGCTGGGTAATTGCTACAAAGATGGTGTAACTTGCACAACTTGCCACGACTGCAGGCAATATTGCTTCAAAATACTCCACAACATTCTGATGCTGCAGGATTTCTAAAGCAAAAAAAGTACCACCCAAAGGAGCGCCGAACAAAACTGTAAAACCAGATGCCATGCCAGCAATACTCAAAGTTCGTAGTGCCTCTCCACGCAATTGAAAGCGATCGGCTAACCACGTACCAATTGAACCTGTTACTTGCACCATTGGTGCTTCTGGACCAGCACTGCCTCCACTGGCAATACTAATTAGCGACGACAGAATCATCGAAGGATTCTCGTTCATTGGTAACCGCCCACCATTGAGATGAATATTGTCAATAATCAACCCTATTTCGCCAGGATTTCCCAGCCAATGAATGAGCAAACCGATGAGCAAACCCGCAAGGGGCATAATAATTAGTAGAGAAACTCCACTAAAATATTCAAATCCCAGCATTATGTAAGACAAAAATATCCAATAAGTGGCAGCAAACAAACCACAAATTATTCCTAGCATTGCCCATAGCAATACCGGACGTGTGAGATTTACTGGGTTTCGGTTCATTGGTGATTCCTTGTCAATAGCGAGGCAGTTAGGAAGTCTTAAAAACTATTTTGTGTAATTGTATACAACTTCTGTTTCTGTTGTCTGCATATTAACCTACCAACCACCACACTTGCTTTGGAGTGTAGATCAGGGCTATCGAATGCGAAGAGAGCAATCGCAGTCTAACAAGGGCTGGCAACGGAACTGGGGCATAGGTTATCAGCGGTGAAGCCACCATGCAACGCCGTCCGCTGAAGCCCTCGCCCTTAGACCGCTTCATCTCTTGGTGGTGTCAATAGCTTAAAGAAACCATTTGGGATCTCTGATGACGAGCTAAGATCAGAAATAAATAACATTATCGAGCAACTTAATCGACAAAGAGTGATAACTCCGCAGCGCCATTGGTGTCCCACAAGAAGAAGACTAGACCACCTCTGGGGACAAAACGACCAATTGTGGACGGTATCTTCTATCAATTCAAGAGTGTACGATCGCGATCGAGCTTCCCGCTAGCATTCGGGTATAATTCCGAGCTAACGGGATTGGATATTAGAAAGAACCAAAATCCTTACTACAAAACTGGATTGGATATTAGAAAGGACTAAATTCCTGACTACAAAGCGGCGCAAATCGATCGACTAAAAGCCTAATTTTTCTAACACGGGCTTAGTTGAAACAATATGTCGATCGAGTCCTAGTTTTTTCGGCTCCACACCCAAAGCTAAAGCCACCAATTGCGACAAATGCAACACGGGCAAACCCAACTTGCGCCCGATTACTTTTTCCACCTCCGGCTGTCGCGAATCCAAATTCAAGTGACACAGAGGACAAGGCGTTACCATACAATCCGCACCATTGTCAAGAGCATCTTGAATATGTTTGCCTGCCATCCCAAAAGATTGGTCAGTGGCATAACTCGCCAACGGCCAGCCGCAGCACTGCGTCCGCCCTCGATAGTAAACCGGAGTTGCCCCGATCGCCCGAAATACATTTTCCATCGATTCCGGTTGGTGCGGGTCATCGTAAAGCAGCTTATCCTGAGCTCGCAGGAGGTAGCATCCGTAAAAAGACGCGCACTTCAAACCCGAAAGCTGGCGGGTGACTCGCTTCTGCACCTCGTCCAGCCCGTAATCGGCAACGATCGCCCACAACAGATGTTTCACCTCGGTACTGCCTTGATAAGGCGAACAGCCTTGTTTTTTGAGTAAACCGTTGACTTTTTCTATGTAGTTGGGATCGGTTTTTTGGCAATCCTTGAGGCGATCGTCCACATGACCGATTACTCCTTGACAAGTGCTGCAATGCGTCAGCAAAGGCAAATTCAGTTCCTCAGCCAAAGCTATATTGCGGGCATTGACAGTATCTTCGAGCAACTGCGAATCTTCCTTGAAAGTACCAGAACCGCAGCAGGAAGCTTTCTTTAGTTCCACCAGTTCAATCCCCAACGCTTGAGTTAGCGCCATTGTAGACAAGTAAAGTTCGCGGGCCGCCCCTTGGGCAACGCAACCGGGAAAGTAAGCATATCTGAGAGTTTGGGATGGCATAGTCGTTTCTGCTGGGGACACAAGGTTCGGGAAAAGAAACTTGAGCGATCGAAGGCGGGAGGCTTCCTGCTTAGTTTTCCCTCTTTATAATTAACCTATCACCGCCTAGCTAGGAGCCAATTGTCAGCTTTTCTCAAGCATTTTGAGTTGATGGCTGACGCACCATTGACCAAAAATCCGGTTCATCAACGTTATCAGGTGGCTAAACGAGATGATTGATTTTGGGCTATTGGGTTTTTTTGCCTTAGTCCTATAGTTGCTGCGATCGTGGGTGTGCCAATTGTCGCTGGCCCGTGTCACTTAGAAAAGCGGCCAGCGTTTCTCCTGCAGATCCCCCTTTCGGATAAGATTAGATACGCAGCAACCAATGAGGACACGATGTTATGAGCCAAGACGACATTTTTGCTAGAGTCAAGAAAATTGTGGCAGAGCAACTGGAAGTCGATCCGAGCGAAGTCAAGCCCGAAGCCAACTTTGCTAACGATTTAGGAGCAGATTCCTTAGATACTGTAGAGCTGGTCATGGCCTTGGAAGAAGAGTTTGATATTGAAATTCCCGACGAAGCAGCCGAAGGAATTACTACGGTTCAAGCTTCTGTAGATTTCATCAGCAGCCAACTTGCAGCTCCAAAAGCATAAAATACCTGTCTTTTCCCCTAAGAGGAGAGAAGTTAGAAAACTGGAAACTCCTCTTTTGTTCTGCGTTCTGGGTGTTTAATTTTTTGAAACTGAAATCATGACAAATTTAGAGCGTAAGCGCGTTGTTATCACGGGTCTCGGCGCGATTACACCGATCGGCAATACCTTGTCCGAATATTGGGACGGGTTGCTTGCCGGGAAGAATGGTATAGGCCCGATCACCTTATTCGACCCGTCGCGGCACGACTGCCGCTTTGCCGCAGAGGTGAAGGGTTTCGACCCACACGACTATTTAGAGCGCAAGGAAGCAAAGCGGATGGATCGCTTTGCTCAATTTGGGGTATCAGCGAGTAAACAAGCTGTTGCTGATGCGAAGTTTGAGATTAACGACCTGAACGCAGAACAGGTGGGTGTCATTCTTGGCACTGGCATTGGTGGCCTGAAGGTTTTGGAAGAGCAGCAAGAGATCTATCTGACTCGCGGCCCCGATCGATGCAGCCCGTTTATGATCCCCATGATGATTGCGAATATGGCCGCGGGTCTGACGGCAATTCAAACGGGTGCTAAAGGACCAAACTCTTGCACGGTGACGGCCTGCGCTGCCGGGTCAAATGCGGTGGGTGATGCGTTTCGCCTAGTTCAGGGGGGTTACGCGCAAGCCATGATTTGCGGCGGTACCGAAGCTGCGGTGACACCTTTGTGCGTGGCGGGTTTTGCTGCGGCGAGGGCGCTTTCGACTCGCAACGATGACCCGACTCATGCTTCTCGTCCGTTCGATCGCGATCGTGATGGTTTTGTCGTCGGCGAAGGTGCTGGCATTCTGATTCTAGAAGAAATGGAACACGCTCTGGCGCGTGGCGCGAAGATTTACGCAGAAATCGTCGGCTACGGTTTAACTTGCGATGCGTATCACATGACTTCTCCGGTACCGGGGGGGGAAGGTGCGTCGCGGGCGATGGCTTTAGCGCTCAAGGATGGGGGTTTGACGCCGGATCAAGTGAGCTATATCAACGCTCACGGCACGAGTACGCTTCCCAACGATTCTACTGAAACAAAAGCGATTAAGCGGACTTTGGGAGACCACGCTTACAAAGTAGCAATTAGTTCTACCAAGTCAATGACCGGTCATCTTTTGGGCGGTTCTGGGGGAATTGAAGCGGTGGCGACGGTAATGTCGATCGCCAATGACAAAATCCCGCCTACAATTAATCTGGAAAATCCCGATCCTGAGTGCGATTTGGACTATGTTCCTCATACCAGCCGCGATCTAAAAGTTGATGTGGCGCTGTCGAATTCTTTTGGATTTGGCGGCCACAACGTGACACTGGCATTCAAGAAGTTTGTTCAGTAACAGGCAATTTGAAAGTCGAGAGTTAAAAAGGTGAAAAATTAGTTTTTCACCTTTTAATTTTAGATTGAGCCATCGGCTATTAACTAAATCAACTTTATTCAACCTAAAATGCGATCGTGCGTTAGAGCCCCGCAGCACTTTAATGGCTGCGGGGCTCTGGGTATTTTGTTTTTTGATTTGTCGTTGCTACTATCATGTCCGGGCGATCGCTTGACCCAAAATGCTTACTTGTCATGAGTCAAGCGCAACGAAGTAAGCGCGTTGTCTAAAAGGCTGGATTCTTCAGTTCCTTCACGACTCAGAATGACAACTACTCAAGCGGCCTTGATATCACTTAGTTTGTTAACAAAAGGAGAACTCTAAAAATATTTTCCCCAAACAAAAAGCGCCCCTATTTCTAGGAGCGCTTTTTGTAATCGATAGCTAAAACTTAGCCATTGATAGAAGGAGCAATCATTGCTACGGGAGTTGTTTCACCAGCAGCCAAGTCGAGAGGGAAGTTGTGAGCATTGCGCTCGTGCATTACTTCCATACCCAAGTTAGCGCGGTTGATCACATCAGCCCAAGTATT
>NZ_JAUBQE010000095.1:0-12460 GCF_036701115.1 Microcoleus sp. Pol1C5
ATTTAGCCGCCGTACTGATGAATCTCAAACCCCACAAACGACTCAATTTTCAACAAGGGCTTCATGCTTTATCCCTGATCGAGAGTGCCTTGTAGCCTTGTTGTCACCCCTTGAGCTAAATAGGACTTACGCAAAGAAACCGGATTTTCTTGTTACCAGGCTCTGCCTGGTAACACAGATCCAGAGGCTCCGCCTCGCTACTTCAAACAGCGAATTGCCTCCAACATTCCCCTGGCTTTATTGAGCGTTTCTTCGTACTCCATATCCGGGTTAGAATCAGCCACCAAACCAGCACCTGCTTGCACAGAAACCGAATGTTTGTCACCACCTAAAGAACGAACAACCATAGTCCGAATGGCGATCGCACTATTCAACTGTCCCTCAAAATCATAATACCCGTAAACCCCAGAATACGGCCCCCGGCGGCAACCTTCCAACTCGTGCACGATTTCCATCGCCCGAATCTTCGGAGCACCGCTAACCGTACCCGCAGGAAAACCAGCTTTCAACAAATCCCAAGCCGTCTTATCCTCAGCCAATTCTCCCACCACATTGCTCACAATGTGCATCACGTGAGAATAACGCTCAATTCCCATTAATTCGTCAACTTTTACCGTACCGTTTCGGCACACTCTGCCTAAATCGTTCCTACCCAAATCAACTAACATGACGTGTTCCGCAATTTCTTTCGGATCTTGCAGCAATTCAGCAGCCAAAGCATCATCTTCTTGAGGAGTCTTACCCCGGCGGCGAGTGCCGGCAATCGGTCGCAAAGTTGCTATCTTTTTGCCATCGGCAGTATTTTCCGCCTTGACCATAATCTCTGGACTCGAACCGATAATCTGCCAATCTCCGAAATTGAAATATGCCATGTACGGAGAAGGATTAATCAGACGCAAAGAGCGGTAAAGTGCAAAAGGATCGCCGCTGTATTCAGATTCCAGCCGCTGGGAAATAACAACTTGAAAAATATCTCCCGCTGTGATATAATCCTTAGCTTTTAATACATTGGCACAATACTTTTCGGGAGTAGTATTGCTGGTGTAACTCAATTCTGTATTTCCGGTTGTGGAACGGGCATCTTGCCCGTCATTGGGAGGAGTCCATTCTATCAGAGTAGATTGCTGAGAAAGTGGCGATTTCAGCTTATCAACTAACTGAGAAACCCGATCGCACGCTTGCTGATAAGCATCGGCCAAATCAACGCCAATCTCCCGCAAATCCGCATAGGCGACAGCCCAAATTTTTCGCTTCACCTGGTCGAAAATCAGCAAATTATCCACCTGCATCCAGAATCCATCCGGCAAATCATTCTCGCTTGCTGGATGCACGGGAACTCGCGGTTCTATCCACTTAATTAACTCGTAACCCCAAAACCCGAATAACCCGCCAATTCCCGGCGGTAACTGCGGCAATTTCACCGGTTTGTAGGGTTCCAAACACTCAGTCAAAGCCGCAAACGGATCGCCCGTAAATACTTTTTCGGAACCGTCGCGGTAAATTTGAGTTGTACGAGATCCCTTTGCCTCCAAAATCCACAGCGGATCGCACCCTAACAAACTATAACGCCCAACCTTCTCCCCACCTTCCACCGACTCCAGCAGAAAACTGTAAGGTTGGCCCGCACAAACCCGATACCACGCAGACACCGGCGTATCCAAATCAGCAACCCATTCTTGATACACAGGTACAAAATTGCCTTGTTTCGCCAGTTCCGAAAATTGTGAGAAATCGGGAAATATCATATATATCAGAAGGAAGAAGGAAGAAAGAAGAAGGAAGAAGGAAGAGGGAAGAAGGAAGAAGGAAGAGGGAGGAAGGAAAATGGAATCCAGGCAATAATTTCAGCGATTAAAAGCGTCCTAACCGTCTTGGGTTCAATAAACAAAAGACGGAAAGCAACAGCCATGAGGCTGCTGGTACTCGCCAACTGCCATCACTGCCATCGGTTTGAGCGCGCGCAGCCCCTCTTGCAAACACCAGCGAAACAAACTTGCGTAACGCACCGGCAAGTGGAAAGAAACCTGTGCTTCGGAGTTCGACGCGGCCGCCCCCAACAGTAAAGCCTGCATATCCGCCTCAGTTTCTGCGACGCTGTGGCTCAAAGCCGACACCGCACAAGTATAAGCCACAATCCGACCTTGTTTGCAAGCAACCCAAGGAGAAAAGAAATTCAGGGCGTACTCAATATCGCTAGTTCGATCGCACCTGTATAATTTCTTGCACAACGCCGCACATTCACCAACATCCTCACTAGCCATTGGCCGCACCTCAAACCCATACGGAGGCTGGCTGCGAAACTTCCCTTCCATTAACACGAAAGGTTCCTTCACTTCAAAACCCAAAGAAGCGTACAGCGACAGCGACGCCATATTAAAAGATTCCTGAACCAAACGGATACCCACAGCGTCCTGTCCGCGTTCCAGCAAAGCTTTCATGATTTCCCGGCCCGTGCCGCGGCCTTGAAAAGTGCGATCGACAGTGACAGGCCCGATACCGCGAATCGGACTGCGTTCGTCCATAAACCCGCAGCCGACAACCGCACCCTCACTCTCGGCTACTATGCCAAAAAACAACGGACTTTCGATCAGAAGACCAATAATTTCAGTTGAAAACTCCAACGTCGGAAAATCTGTAGGGAATTGGTGGCGATCGGAAATATCTTTAAAAGCTTTATAAGTAATGGCACCGCAAACATCGATATCAGAAGGCTGCGATCGCCTGATTACGACATTCATTTTTAATTTAACGATTAACTTTTAATAAGATTAGAAGTTTGCAGTAGTATTTTGGCGCTGCGGGCTTAGCCTGCTGCGTCAGAATACTACTGCAAAAACAAGTTTACAAGCTGAGCCTTACAGGGAATATTACCTATGTTTTGCTCAGCCATGCAGTCATGGTCTAAGGATCGAAAGTCTTCTTACCTGTGAACTTCAGCTTAGCCGGATTTGGATTGCTGCCAATATTGCGGTCAATCTTACCGTTGTAGGGACGACCTTCGTTCACCTTCTCAGGGAACACGCCATCCTTGGGATGCAGGTACTCAGTAGTACCGTCTGGAAACACGCGGTAAATTTTGTAGTTCGTGATTTTGAATTTAGCCCGCAGTTGCTGGCCGCCCAAAGCGATGCACTGCTCCTTCCGGGGCAGATGCAGCAAGTTGTCGCCTTGACGCATAATCGCAGCGCCACCCGTAGGCATTTCAAACACCTGCTCCTTGGGGCTAGTCCAAGTGATAGCGTACTTCTCTTCAACTAGCGCCTTGGTCAGCAAGCCGCCTGTGCTGCCGCCGAAGATTGGGGGTTGTCCAGTAAGTTGTTCGGCCATAGATATATCCAAAGGATTTTTACGGCATCGTATCATCGAGACTGCACGCTGTTCTCGAAATTGTAAGGAAAATTAACAGTTTTTTGGCGATCGATCTTTTCTGATAATTGATAATTAGTAATTAATAATTGATAATTGGTAATTTTCACCAAAGCTAGAAAACAGAATTAGGCAGCACGAATACCGAAAAAATAATCAAAAAAAAAACAGCAATTATTCGGGTGCTTGTGGGGCACCCGAATAATCGCACGTTTCTCCAATTTCCCCCCACACACGATCGAACAATTTACCGCGTCAACCCTAAGTCAAGAACCAATTAGGGTCATAGCCGCGGGGAATTTGGCTCAAAGCAGTCCAAGTTTCTTGATTGACAATCCCGTCGGCCTGAATCCCAAAGCTTTTTTGAAATGCCCGAACAGCTTTGTCCGTCAAAGTAGCAAAGTCGCCGTCAATTTTACCGCCATAATGCTTGGAAATTTTGAGAACTTCCTGAACAGTAGCGACTGCTTCCCCAGAACTGCCCAATCTGAGTACCGGCATATCAACTGGAGCACCAGTATAAAGCGCCTGCCAAGTCAGGGGCCCGACAATACCGTCCGGCGACAAGAAAACCCGAAACTGAAACAGTTTCACAGAAAATTCAACTGCTTTGTTAAAAATTCCTTTAGCAGGATGCCGATAAAGTTGCAACTTGGTTAGCAGTTGTTCGAGTTCCAATACCGCTTTACCTTCAGAACCTAATTGTAGTTGTGGCTTTTTGGCCATAGGTTGAGTAGATTTCATCTGGGTTGTAGGTGACATAATCGATTTTCCTAACCTCTAGGTTTGAGTATTCTTATGGAAAAAAACTTTTTCCGGGCGAAACATTTGCATTCTCAAATTTTCACGAATCAACACTGGCGTCGGCAGTGCCTCAACAGATTCGAGCGACTTTTACCATCTCACGACTTGTGGACAGGAGACTTATACCATTTTAGATTTTAGATTTTAGATTTTAGATTCGGCATAACTGATTACTATCGGGGTTTGCAGCTTACCTACAGTTGGATTCTTTTTTTAAACTGATATTAATTTTCAGCAGCCTCCCTAGGTATTCTGTCGCCAAACCGGCTTTAAGACGGCAAGCGCATCCTGAATCTGCTTTGATACTTTTGATTTTAAAGCTGAACACCGTGTGGTCACATCACCTTTAAGGCTGATCTCACAGGGTGAGGATTGAGGGTGAGAGAGGATGTAGCAGCGGAGGCTGGTTCTGCAGTGAAAACTTTTCTGGGCTATCGTGTCTAGGTCGATCGATTAACTCGATCGATACTTGCGCGATCTGACGCTCACAAACCCATTTTTTTAAATTTGTTCGAGGGCTTTAAGCAAGTATTTTCGTTACCTGAAAAAACCGGAAATAATCCACACGATTTTGATTCGCATTGCTGACAGCGGACTGGAAATACCGGAATCATATCAATCCCGGTAGCATCGGAATTGTATAATCCAGTCAACGGTCAACAATTCCCGATGGGGCAACCGAAATCGATCTAATTCATCTGCGTTAATCTGTGTTGAGCTGCCCTCATCTGCGGTTCAGAAAAAGAGAATGTATTAACTGCAGATGACAACGGATTGACGCAGATTCACGCAAAAGTCGAGAAGAGAGATAGAAATAATTCCGCTGCTAACAGATTTGATATCAGTCACAGCAAAATTATTTACAGCATTTATTACAACAAAAGCATAAGGCAAAGGTACGGGATTGGAACTGTCTATTGGCTATCAGATAGTAACTCAAAAACATTGGGGAACTTGGAAATGTTTGTCATCGCTAGAAGGTCGAATAGAGTTTGCGATCGGTATTCCAATGTAGGATAGACTGAGGGGTAGTTTGCAGTCATTAGTAATTAATCATTAGTGATTAGTCATGAGTTAACACTTGTCAATTGATTCTCAACAGTGGGAATAGTAAAGTGAAATTCACTTCCTCGGTCTTTCCCTGCGGAATCTACCCAAATTTTACCGCCCCAGCCAGCAACAATCTGCTTGCAAATTGCCAATCCCAAACCGGTACCGCCGGCGCTGCGGCGCAAAGCTCCTTCTTCTTGATAAAATCGATCGAACACTACTTTTAAACTATTAGCCTCTATTCCCCTCCCAGTATCAGCTACGAGCACTTCCACCATCCGAGAACCGTTGCATTTCGCTCGCACTGTCACGCTTCCTTGAGGTGTGGTGAATTTGCAAGCGTTGTCTAAGAGTTTGGAGAGCACCTCCACCAACCACTCTCCGTCAGCTTGTACTAAAGGCAAATCTGCGGACACTTCGGCGATAATTTCGGGTAACTGTTGATCGACAGTGCGCGATCGCACGCTGCTGAGGGCCAAATCAACGCATTCTTGCAGCGTCAGCGATTCTACATTCCATTGAACTCGCCCGCTTTCTAAGTGAGAAAGAGTTAAGAAATCCTGCACGAGTTTCCGCATTCTATCGGCATCACCGAGGGCAGTTTCTAACATGATTTGCCGCAATTCTGCGGGCATATCTGGTTCGGAGTTCAAACTTTCCAAACAAACTTGAATCGTAGAAAGCGGAGTGCGGAGCTCGTGTCCGGTGATGGCAATTAGATTGCTGCGAGTGCGGTCTAATGCTTCTAATTGTTGGTTGAGTTCTTCTAAATGAGCGTAGGTTTCGGCTTGAATTAAGGCTGCTCCGAGTTGGGTGGCGATCGCCTCTACTAAAGCAATTTCGTCTTCTTCCCAAGGCAAAACCGATCGGCACTGGTGCATTTCCACCATTCCCAAAACCCGCCCCTGATAAAGCACTGGCACCATTAACCAAGAGACAATTTGCCAATTTTTTACAGTTTTTTCCAGGAATTTTGTATTGACAATCAGCGGGTGCTGTGATGTGTCTTGGATGTAAACTCGCTCTTGCCGCGCCACCGCGTCGCTCCATATTTGATTTTCCTGCAACAGCCAAGTCTGATCCAGCATGGAACTAGCGCCGGGTCCCAAAAACTCGCGATCGATTTTGACTGCCACATCTGTGGCCTTGCACCGATAAATCAAACACCGGCTTGCCGACAGGGCAGTGCCCAGTTCTTGCACTGCGACTTCGACGATTTCTTGTGGGTTGAGAGACTGCCGCATTGCCGTGGTAATTAAGTTTACCAGGCGTTCTTTGCGTTCCTGAGCGGCGATGGCGCTGTATGCTTTGAGCAATTTGTGCTGGCCTGCTTGCAAGTAGGTGACTAAGCGTTCGGTAAAAGCATCGCTCAATTTGGGATTGGGAATTTTTGAGTTTTTTCTCGTACTTATGTCGGGTTTGGCGGCTTTGGAAGTGGCGGATTTCCGCGTTTTTTTCGGTGTTTTGAGCTTGTAAGTAGTTCGCGCTCGATCGATCTTTTCGGCCAATTCCGGGCGATAATTGACAATTCTATCGAGCAACAATGCGGCAGCTTTGGAGCTTACCTCGCGATCGAACGTCCAAATTCCTTCAAATCTGCGAGCTTGATCCATCAACTGCGGCCCGCGATCGTCCTGATTGTCGATCGGCACAATTTTTTCTTGACAAATCAGGCAAGTTGAGTAGTTTTGCCCCAGCACCACTAAGTGCCACTCTTTACTCAATCCGTCCTCCGGTGTAAACGCCACAGTTTCGTGACACTCCGAAGCATTTTTAAAGTCAGTTTCCGGTGCTGCCAGCACGTATACCTGAGACGAGCGTGAGGCAATTCGCCGGTAGCGGTGAGCTTCCTGGCGGTAGAAGCGCTCTCGCTGAAAGCTTGCAATGACTAGCGGTTCGTCGTCGGAACCCGCCAAAACTAAGTCTTCCATCGCGTGAGACAAAGCTGTCATGGAAGATTTGAAATAAATTTGTGCCCGCAGTTGGGGCAAAGCTTGCAGAAGTTCTGCCAGTAGCGAAATAGGGACGATCATCTAGCCTTAAACGTGCATTTTTGCCGATGACAAAACAGGATCGATAGGAGGTTTAGAGCGATCCCTTTTCAGTATCTGATACATTTATGCTTCATAACACGACTGTTTAAGTCATATCATGCTAGCCATATCATTTTGACGAATCTAAGCAGAGGTATGCCTCCAAGACCTTGAGTTCATCCCAAAGTCACCTGTTTTTACCTCTAGGTTTTGACGCCAACTCATCTATTCAGGCTTCGATTCGGGCGTTAGCACTCTCACCATTCAGACTTGTTAGGCACCGCTTGCGGATCTCTTGCATTATACTATTCTTGAGCTATTTGATATCAGTGCCATCTGTATCGGTTTTGGGCGAACCGGTTTTTGGCGATCGATCTGGCTAATCGGCAATTAAACTTTCAAAAATCACAAATAATTGGCCATTAGTTAAAAACTAACGGCCAATTATTTTGAGGACTTATATCCAATCTCGTTAGATGCGGAATGATACCGAGAGTGCGAGCATCCTCGCGATATCGTAAGCTCGCACTGAACTCGGAAAATGATTATTCCGATGCCAGCGGAAACGATTTTCACCAAAAATCTATGAAGAAAAAGAGTTTCGGACACCTAGGGTGTAAGTCCTATATTTTTTTGAGGCATCGCGCCTGAGTATAAATGCTGTGGCTGTGGTTGTATCAGGCTAGTTCGCCCCCTTCGTCGTTGCCGCCCGGAGATGATTTGTAGAGAGCATCTAATTGTTCGCGGGCGTCTTGCACAGTCAGCGAACGCATCACTAACAGCGGCTCATTGACAACGTTTCCGTGTTCGTCTAAAAGTTCTGGATGCGGTACAGATTGAGAGCGAGAATAGGATCCGTAGTGATTATTTGCCCTGAATTGTTGAGGGCGCTGGGACTCCATACCTACGGTGACTAGACTGCGGATTAAGTTACCGACTGCCAGAAAGGCTAGAACGGTAAAAGCTAAAATATAAAGCAGGTGCAACATTATTTTCTCCTCCGGGCTAAACAGCCACACAGCAATTTACAAATGTGTTTCAGCAAGTAATAACTTATTAACTGGAAATCGGTTTGAGGTTGTCAAGTGGGTGGCCACATTTCCCAAGGTTTGGGATTTGACTGCGGGTTGAACTTGAACAGGCCTTTTTATTTTCCAGGGGGAGCTGACTGCAATGAGCGAAAACGCGCCGATACTTGCCAGCATTCGGCGAGCAGTCTGTGCCACGGCATTAGTGCTGCGGTTTCAATCCCAACTTGACCTCCGGTTGCTTGAAATAGAGCTTGAGCTGCGCCTACTTCTTGCTGAGCCTGTTTGACTCGCGCCACCAAGTCAGATTGATCTTCGCCGCTCAGAAAGGGAATTTCCTCAGTTTCTAAGAGGTTTGCCGATCGCTCAAACCAGTAATTGAAATCCTCTAACAGCGGTTCCAGTAACGCTTTGAGCAATTCTGATTCGGGCAAGTTGGAATTAAGCATGGATCAAAATTGGGTTATTTATTTATTATAATCTTAGACGGTCTTTACAATCTGTAACATATTTTTAACAAAAATTCAATGATTTAACAACAATTAGCAGGTGGTGTGAATAAATTTAATTGTGTCAGCAGCGATTTTTGAGTCGAAATCCCCAAATCCTGCCGAATTAGTTTGCGAGCTCACGGGTGGTTAGAAAACGGGTTTTTTCAGGCAAGACGGGTTAAAGCCCACCCAAATAGTAAAAAACCCGGTTTCTGAGAGTCGGAGTGCGGGACGCACTAAACGTCGCCACCCTGACGGGCCATTGCTGTAATTTCCCGGAGTGTCCCCCAGCCGGAAGTCGGCGCTTGCTGTCCCAATCTGAGTAAGATAGAAGCAACTGCAACTAAATTAATTGCTAATTCAGCCGATGTCTAGCTCACAATCCATGTCCCCTCCAGAAGAGTCCGTTAAAATAGAGTTGCCCCGCACGAGTGAGTCGGAGGCACTAAAAAAAATTCGCCACACCACCTCCCACGTTATGGCGATGGCGGTGCAGAAGTTATTTCCCAAGGCGCAAGTAACGATCGGCCCTTGGATTGAAAACGGTTTCTATTATGACTTTGACACTCCCGAACCTTTTACGGAACAGGATTTAAAAGCCATTAAAAAAGAGATGATCAAAATCATCAACCGTAAATTGCCTGTAATTCGAGAAGAAGTCAGCCGCGAGGAAGCGGAACGCAGAATTAAGGAGATTAACGAACCTTACAAATTAGAAATTTTAGAAGGTTTGATCGAACCAATTACTCTTTACCATTTGGGCGAGGAATGGTGGGATTTGTGCGCCGGGCCTCACTTGGATAATACCAGTGAGTTGAATCCAAAGGCGATCGAGCTAGAAAGCCTAGCAGGCGCGTACTGGCGCGGCGACGAAACCAAAGCTCAGTTACAGCGCATTTACGGCACAGCTTGGGAAACTCCCGAACAATTAGCAGCATACAAACACCGCAAAGAAGAAGCATTAAGACGCGATCACCGCAAATTAGGTAAAGAATTAGGCTTATTTATCTTTGCCGATCCGGTGGGGCCGGGTTTGCCTTTGTGGACGCCGAAAGGCACTGTTTTGAGAAGTATTTTAGAAGATTACTTGAAACAAGAACAAATCAAGCGCGGCTATTTGCAAGTTGTGACTCCCCACATCGCCAGAGTAGATTTGTTCAAAATTTCTGGACACTGGCAGAAATACAAAGAAGATATGTTTCCGCTGATGGCGGAGGATGAAGAAGCGGCAGCAAACGAACAGGGTTTTGTCATGAAACCCATGAACTGCCCTTTTCACATTCAAATTTACAAAAGCGAATTGCGTTCCTATCGAGAATTGCCGATGCGCTTAGCGGAATTCGGCACAGTTTACCGCTACGAACAATCGGGAGAATTGGGCGGTTTAACGCGGGTGCGCGGCTTTACGGTGGATGATTCCCACTTATTTGTCACCCCGGAACAGTTGGATGCTGAATTCTTAAATGTGGTGGATTTGATTCTGTCAGTCTTCAAGAGTCTGCAACTGAAAAACTTTAAAGCGCGTTTGAGTTTCCGCGATCCGAACAATTTAGAGAAATACATCGGTTCCGATGAAGCTTGGGAAAAGTCTCAAGGTGCGATCCGCCGCGCGGTGGAAACTTTGGGCATGAATTATTTTGAGGGAATTGGGGAGGCGGCTTTTTACGGGCCGAAACTCGATTTCATTTTCCAAGATGTCTTGGATAGAGAATGGCAATTAGGCACTGTGCAGGTAGATTACAACTTGCCAGAACGTTTTGATTTGGAATACGTTGCTGAAGACGGCACTCGCAAGCGTCCGGTGATGATTCACCGCGCTCCTTTCGGTTCTTTGGAACGCTTGATCGGGATTTTGATCGAGCAGTATGCGGGGGATTTTCCGCTGTGGTTAGCGCCGATTCAGGTGCGGTTGTTGCCTGTCAGCGCCGAGTTTTTGCCGTTTGCGAAGGAAGTGGCAGCGAAGATGAAGGCGCTCAATATTCGCGCTGAAGCTGATGAGGATAGCGAGCGTTTGGGCAAGTTGATTCGCAATGCTGAGAAGGATAAAATTCCGGTGATGGGTGTTGTGGGTGCGAAGGAAGTTGAGGCGAATAGTTTGAATATTCGGACTCGGGCTTCTGGGGAGTTGGGGGCGATTTCGGTTGATGAAGTGATTCGGAGGTTGCAGGGGGCGATTAGTAGTTACGGCGATTTTTAGGGAATTTTAACCGCAGATGCACGCGGATTAACGCAGATGATAGTTTGATATTGTCTGCGTTTTTCTAATCTAGCGGCTAAAATAGTAGTGGTAAAGGGAAAGTACGCTCATGCCTAATCCTTTTCCTGGGATGAATCCTTATTTAGAACATCCTGATTTTTGGTCAGAAGTCCATCACTTGCTGATTGGTATGATTCAGGAGTCATTGGTTCCTCAACTGGTGCCAAAATATCGGGTTGCGATTGAAAAGCGAATTTATGAAATTAAGGGGGAACAATCTCTGTTAGTCGGGATTCCTGATGTTTCTATTCAGCGCAATCCTACTCCCAAAAATTCAATTACCTCTAATGCCGCTGTCGCCGCACTAACTACCGTACCTTTGAAAGTTACATTACCCATGTCAGAGGAGGTTAGAGAAGGGTATTTAGAGGTTATAGATATGACCACTAAGGAAGTTGTGACAGTGATTGAGGTGCTTTTACCTGCAAATAAACGTCCGGAAAAAGGGCGCGAAATGTATGAAGAAAAGTGAGATAAGGTGTTCGGAAGTCGCACTCATTTCGTTGAAATTGACTTGTTGCGGGGTTGGGAACCTCTGCCTATTTTAGAAAATAATATTGCAGCTAGTTATCGGGTTTTAGTGAGTCGGGCAAATCAAAGACCCTTGGCAGATTTATATAGCAGTCGCCAAGGCGGTTAAGACGTATACTGGAAGTAATCCGGAATCATGCGATCGCGAAACCCATGCCCAAACCCTACAGTTACGACCTTCGTCAGAAGGTTATCCAAGCTATAAAGCTCGATGGCTTGAAGATTAGCGAAGCCAGTCAACTATTCAACGTTAGTCGCAACACCATTAACCTATGGCTTTCCAGGCAAGCAAAAACTGGGGACTTTAAAGCGTTGCCCAATCAACCCAAAGGTAATGGTCATAAAATTACCGACTGGGAAAAATTTCGTCAGTTCGCTAAAACTTATGGAGATAAAACTCAAGTCGAGATGGCCTCACTGTGGGATGAGCAGATCAGTGATCGCACCATATCACGAGGGTTAAAGAAAATTGGCTTCACTCGAAAAAAAAGACCTATGGCTACTGCGAACGGGATGAAGAAAAACGACAGGCATTTGTAACGCAGTTGTCTACAATACCCCCTGAGAAAATTGTCTATCTTGATGAATCAGGGATGGATAGTCGAGCTCAATATGATTATGGTTGGAATGAGCGAGGGCAGCGCTTCCATGCCCTCAAATCAGGTCGGCGCCAGGGACGGGTGAACATAATTGCTGCCTTGTGCAACCAAAATCTGATCGCTCCCTTCACTATTGAGGGGGCGTGTAATCGAACTGTGTTGGAAACCTGGTTGGAAAGTTGTTTGCTTCCGACACTGACAATTGGACAGGTTGTGGTGATGGACATTACTCACAAGTTAAGCTAAAACCAAAGTTGTCAATGAGTAATTTTACTCATTTTTTACCTGTTGACCCAATTAA
>NZ_JAUBQE010000096.1:0-12156 GCF_036701115.1 Microcoleus sp. Pol1C5
TTATGTTGAGCGTGGGCGGGCAATAGCGCGCTCGAACTTTTTTGAGTTTTTTGGACTTATTCAGCAAGCCCTAACTATTCTCCCCCTCTCCTCTTCTCTCCACTTTCCCCGCAGTTCTCAGAATTTGACAAGCCAAAATCGCCGCCCCAAACCCATTATCAATATTCACCACACCCACACCAGCCGCACAAGAATTGAGCATAGTTAAAAGAGGAGCAATCCCGCCAAAACTCGCGCCGTAACCTACACTTGTCGGCACAGCGATCACCGGACAATCTGCTAAACCCGCAACCACACTCGCCAAAGCGCCTTCCATACCCGCAACCGCAATCAACACATCAGCATCGGTAATTACGTGCCGGTTGCTCAGCAAGCGGTGAATGCCGGCAACTCCGACATCCCACAAACGTCGCACCTGAAAGCCGCAAAGTTCCGCAGTAATTGCCGCCTCTTCCGCTACAGGCAAATCCGCCGTTCCCGCACTGATAATAGTCACAGTACCCGGATGCTGCCGAGTTGAGGAATTAGCTGAAATTGCACAAATTCGAGCCTTTTGGTAGTAGCACAAATCGGGTATTTTTTGTTGCAATTGCTCGAAAACTTCCGGTTCGATTCGTGTCGCCATCACCGCAGAATTTCGCCCGCGCATCGCCTCGATAATCTCAACAATTTGGTCTGGCGTTTTCCCCGGTCCCCAAATTACTTCAGGAAAACCCGTTCTTAAAGTACGGTGGTGGTCAATTTTGGCAAAATCGCCGACTTGTTCAAAGTCAAAATGCTTTAATTTATCCAAAGCTGCGATCGGGCTCACATCGCCTGCTGCCACAGATTCGAGTAACTTCTGTAAAATTTCAGGTTCCATTAATTAATGACTGACTAATGACTGCTAACTGCTGACTATTCTGTTATTTTCAGCTCGTACAAATTCCAGAAAGCACCGCCGAGGGCACTATAGCGAATTCCCGAAACGCGATCGCGCACCGCCTCAAAAGTCAGCGGATTTACCATATAAACAAAAGGAACTTGTTCCGCTATAATCCGCTGCGTTTCTCCATAAAGCTCCTTGCGCTTCGCCTCATCAAGCTCCTGGGAAGCCTTCACATAAAGGTCATCGATTTTCTGCTCCCAGTCGTACACTTCCCAACCTTTAATCGGGGGTTCTCCGGATTGCGGGCCCTGGTTGAAACTGTGCAAAGTTCCATTGACTGACCAAATATTGTAGCCGCTGTGCGGTTCAGTACCTCCCGTAAAACCGCCCAGGTAAGTATCCCAATTCCGCGTCAATCGCAGTTTTTCCACATAAGTGTTAAAACTCAGGAACTGCGTATCAATTTGCATCCCCAGTTTGCCTAAATCTTGCTTAATCTGTGTTCCCATTTGTTCCCGAACTTTTTTACCCGCAGCCATCAACAAAGTAAATCGCACTTTGTTGCTCTCTGCATCCAATAATTGTCCCTCACTGTTATATTTGAAACCAGCACTTAAGAGCAACTCTTTGGCTTTTTCCAAATCGTAACTGTAAGTTTTCAATCCCTGTTCTGGGGACAGGTAGAACGGGCTTTGCGCCGGAATTGGGGAATGCAGCGGCGCGCCAAGTCCGCGATAGATATTGTTAGTCATCGCCTCGCGGTTGATGCCATAGGCGATCGCCTGCCGAAATTCTTTACTCGCGAACCAGCGAGACTTAACCGGGTCTACAAACGGCTGATTTTGAGCATTGCGCCCCTTATTCAGATTGAAACACATAAACACGCTGCCAGTATCCGGACCGCCGTTGAAGACCGTATATTTGCCGCGTTTTTCCTCCCGTTTCAGCAGCGGAAACACTTCCGGCTCCACGTTTAGAGTATCCAAATCGCCCGATCGAAAATTCAGCAGTTGATTATCAGTATTTTCGATAACTTGCCAAACAATTTGCTGGATGTAAGGCTGGACATTTCCCTCAGCATCTTTGCGCCAAAAATACGGATTTCGTTCCAAAACAACGCGCTGATTAGGAGTATAACTCAGCATTCGGTATTGACCGTTGCCGACAATTTTTTTAGGGTCAGTATCCGTGGCCCACGTACTCAGGTATTTAGGCTTGCCGTCTGCATCTGTATTTTCGACAGCTTCCTGTAAAATATGAGCTGGTAAAATAGGGATTCCCCCAGCATATCTAATAAAGGGAGCAAAGGGTTCTGCAACAGAAAATTCAACGCGGCGGCTGTCAATTTTTTTAACTTTTGGGAATTGGCGACTCATGCCAACCCTCAGATTATCTTTCAAACCGCTAGGGATTTTGTCATTGAAATAAATCTTTTCATAGCTGAAGATAATGTCATCAGTAGTCATCGGTTCGCCGTCCGACCATTTCAACCCCTCTCGCAGGGTGAAGACAATCTTTTTGCCATCTTTAGAAACTTCCCACGACTCGGCTAAACCGGGTTCTAGCTCCGAGGTCAAGCCGTTTTCGTTGATCAATCCCTCGTACATATAGCCAAAAACGCTGTATGCAGATTGATTTAGCGGGTAGTTAAAGGTACCCGGGCCGCTGGGGGTGGGAACGATGAGCCTGTTTGCTAAGTTCGATCGGGCTGGAGTACACGCAGACAGAGTTATGGTGGCAATTGCAGCCATTAAAATCGCCAGCCAGCGGCGCTTTGAATGTAACATCATAGAAATTTTCATAATTTTTTAGTTTACCACCTGCGTGCAACTATGACTGAGATTGTAGCCAACCTAGAAAGTTTTCAGTGCGCGAAAAATACTTTATCCCTACTTCCTCCAAAGCATATTTAACTTCTGGTACTTTGCGAAATTCTTTGACGTTGCCACTTAGAAATGCTTTGGTTTCGGTGGGGCGCAAGCAGGCATGACTCAAGATACAGTGTAAAATCAAATTGTCTGTTGGGTCTTTGGCGATGAGAGTTGTGTTTAAGCTTGCTTCGATAATCTCTGTATTTAATACAATCATTTCTGCATTCCGCGACAGCATATAAATTGCTTCACGCAAGCGAAATTGAATTTCATCTATTCGATTGCTATAGTAAATCAATGACTCTTCTAGGTGAAAAGATAGAGATCCGACCTGTTCAGATGTCACATCTCGCTTTGTTTCACTAATTTGACACGTTAGCTTTTCCTTAAACTTGTTTTGTCGCTTCACCTCGTCCTCTAAAGCCGACAGAGACTCCATATAACAAATGCTGGGTATGACCAACTGAACTGCTGACGATAAATCCCGCAGCAACATAATTGCTTCAGCCTCGCGCCCTGTAGCAATACTCATCAAAAAGTTAGTCTCGATATATAAAATTGCCACCTAATTTCACTCCGGATTTTGTTGTTCCACCTGCTAGCAGCTGCAGCAAACCGATTGCTGCTATCTGTTCAGACTCTGGGGGAATTTCTGATTTCCAGTGATAGGCTAAGTCATGCAGCCACGCTTCTACCAGCGTTTCAATCGTATGTCCAAATATCCCTTTGCTACCAAAGTTAGGCTGATAATAACGAAGTATTTCACCAGTGTTTAGAGAGCAAACTGGTTCAGATAAATTCACGCCGTCCCATTTGAAAATTCGAATTTGTTCGGTGTCAACCAACATAGCATAGGGAATGACTGTGCGTTGTTCGGACATCTTCGCTAACGCAGCTTTCATCCAAGATATCATGTAATCAGCAATCCTCTGCTTTTTTGCTGCTGTTTCTTGAGCTTGAATAATTTTGACCTCGATTAGCGCGACTATGCGATCGTCCTTATCCAACGCGACAATATCCGCGTCTATGGGTAGTTCTACTTCCAAGGTTTCAGTTTCCATGTTTTCAGCCTTCTTAGGGTATAAGTTTAAGTAAATTCAACTTCTACTATCAAACCCAAGTTTTATTTTTTGCTTACCAAAACTACAGCGTAAGCCGCAATTCCTTCTTCTCTCCCCACAGGACCTAATTTTTCGTTTGTAGTAGCTTTGATGCCGAGTTGGTCGGGTTTTAATTGTAGGACAGCAGAAAGCCGATCGCGCATTTGCTCAATATGCGGTTTCAGCTTTGGACGTTCTGCCACCACCACCGAATCAATATTGCCGATTTCCCAGCCTTTATCTAATATTAACTGATTCACTTGTGCCAGCAGTACGAGACTGTCAGCACCTTTCCATTTCGGGTCAGTTGGCGGGAAATACAGCCCGATATCTCCTAAGCTGAGAGCTCCGAGCATGGCATCCATGATAGCGTGGGTAAGTACGTCGGCGTCGCTGTGTCCTAATAAGCCTAATTCGTGGGGAATGTGCACGCCGCCGAGGATGAGGGGGCGTTCTGGAACTAAGCAGTGAATGTCGTAGCCGTTGCCGATGCGGATGTTCATGTAAAATTGAGGTTTTGGAAGTATAGCAAAAAACAATTATTTCATATTTGCGGGGATATAGGTGAAAAAGTATGGTCTTAATTTACGGACTATGTGGTAATTGTGACCAAGACATACAGATGTTGGTTGGTCACTCTCTCTTTGCTCTTTGCAAAAAACTTGTTTGGCATTTATCTTATAGCTGCTCTCATTGTGGGGAGGCAATCGAGTTAAATGATACTCATACTATACCTGACGAAATAAGAGAAGAGATTCTAGCAAAAGAAGGGACTTGGAACTTGATTGTATTGGAAAAAGAACAACGTGCAACAGTTGTAACAAAAATTATGCGTGAGGCTATGTCGTTGTTATTAGCTGAAGCTATGAAGCTAAAAAAGAAGATGCCTGGTTCTGTTTTGATCGGAACTAAATCTGAGACATATCGACTAAAACAGCTTTTAGCTGCTGAAGGTTTGAAAGCTTCAGTCAGCAGAAGTGTTACAAAAATCGGCGTTGTCGATCAAATTGGGTTCGGAGTTGGCCCGCTAAATCATATGGGATAACTTCTTCTTTCTCCCTTCTCCTATTCTCCCCTTTCCTCCAACCACCGATCGTACAAATCCAGCCGGCGCGATCGAGTTCTTTCAATTTGCTGTTGCTTGCGCCAGCGAGCAATTTCTGCGTGATTACCAGACAGCAACACGTCGGGCACCTTCAATCCCCGAAAATCCGCCGGTCGAGTGTACTGCGGATAATCCAAAAGTCCGTCCTCAAAACTCTCAAACTTTAGGGAATCTTCCTTGCCCACAGTTCCCCGCAGCAATCGCAAAACCCCATTAATCAAAGCCAAAGCCGGAATTTCGCCCCCCGTGAGCACAAAATCCCCCAAAGACACCTCGCGAGTGACCAAATGCAGGACTCGATCGTCCACACCTTCATAATGACCGCAAATCAACACCAACTGATCGCGATCGGCCGCCAACTCCCGAAACATCCCCTGCTGCATCGGTTCCCCCTGGGGAGTCAGCAAAATCACCTCCCGCCGCGGCAAAATCGGCAGCGACTCCACCGCAGCAAAAATCGGTTCCGGCTTCATCAGCATCCCCACTCCGCCCCCGTAAGGCTCGTCATCGACTCGCTGGTGTTTGTCTGTGGTAAAATCGCGGGGATTGACAAAATTCACCTCAGCAATCTTTTTAGCTAAGGCTTTGCCCATCAGTCCCGACTCTAGGGGAGCCCGGAAAAATTCTGGAAATAAGGTAACTACGTCAAAGCGCACAATTATTGGAATTTTATTGATACATCACCTCTAGTTTGACCTTTAGGGGGAGTTCAGTTTTCAGTAATTGCTTTATTCTTTATAATTTCTTATAATTTCTGAAAATTTTTGCAAGTTAAATTCTCTTCCTTTGTCGGCGGGCCCGTTTTGTACAACAATAAATCAGTTTTTCATGACAGCGACTGCAAGCAAACTCGCCGCCAAACAACTGCGGGATCGCGCGATCGGCGATCGCACCTCACTGCCACAAACAAAAATTTATTCTTAAAAAGCCCTATTGTACCCACAGCAACGGCAAAATTGAATTTCACATCCAACAGAGGAAGACACACCATGCAGCAGTTGACATCTCAAGCTCTTGAACATAATATTCCCCAGCGCACGAAAACCTCGATTATGGTCATCGGTGGAGCCGAAGACAAAGTTCACGGGCGAGAGATTTTGAACACCTTTTTTTGCCGTGCTGGGGGTGCAAACGCTCGGCTGGCGATCGTTCCGTGCGCTTCGCGAGATCCCGAAGGAATTAGCAACCGCTACCGCACCATATTTGACGAAATGGGCGTTAACGCAGTCAAAGTAGTGGACATCCGCGAACGCGAACAAGGCGAAAACCCCGTCTGGAAAGATTACTTAGAAGACTGTACGGGCGTATTCATCACAGGCGGCGACCAACTGCGGCTCTGTGGACTGCTGGCGGACACCCCGCTGATGGAAAAAATTCGCAAAGAAACTCTCGAAGGCAAGATTACGCTCGCTGGCACCAGCGCGGGTGCTGCGGTGATGGGATATCACATGATTGCAGGCGGTGGGAGTGGGGCGTCACCAAACCGCTCTTTAGTAGACATGGCAAACGGACTTAACATTATTCCTGAGATCATCGTCGATCAGCATTTTCACAACCGCAACCGCATGGCTCGCTTGCTGTCGGCTGTAGCTTGCCATCCCGATCGCCTCGCTATTGGTATTGACGAAGACACCTGCGCCTTGTTTGAGGGAGACGATACTATGAAAATTCTCGGTAAAGGCACTGTGACTATTGTTGATTCTAGGGAAAATTTTTATACCAATGAGTCTATGGTAGGAGCGACAGAACCCTTAAGTCTGTTCAATATGCGCTTGCACGTTCTATGTCACGGAGATTGCTACAATATGCCCCTCGGCAAACCAATGCCATCAGGAGCCTGTTCCGAGTCTGGCTGGCCCCCCGAATGCCGGACAGCAAACTAACGTAGAACATCTCTTGTCATTGATTCGGCAGAAATTAGGCGACATTCCGGCCGAATCATGGATACAAAAATAGAATAGATTCCGAAGCCGCCACGGTCTGACCCCAGGCCGAACCACAGAAAATTCTAGCTTCGGGCTTTGAGTTTTGGCTAGCCATTGGCCTGTACTTGTTTTTAGCCGATCGTACGGGCATGAATTTTCAATTGGGTAGCCCATAACTGGAAATTCACTCCCAAACTGTTCGCAGCGAACAGTCGATCGAGCAATCTAGATCGAAATTGAATAAATGCTCCAATTATCTATAAGATTTCGCGCCCCATACCCCTCTAACTGCCATGAAAATACTTAAAATCCAGACCTTACGCGGCCCCAACTACTGGAGCATCCGACGCCAGAAACTCGTCCTGATGCGTCTGGATTTAGAGGAGTGGGCAGATAAAACCACAGCGGAAATTCCTGGCTTCTATGAAGGGTTGATCGCCGCACTTCCGAGTTTGAACGACCATCACTGTTCTCCAGGCCATCAGGGAGGATTCCTGCAACGGGTCAGAGAAGGCACAATGATGGGACACGTAATCGAACACGTCGCCCTAGAACTTCAGGAAATGGCAGGAATGCCGGTCGGGTTCGGTCGCACCCGCGAGACTGCGACCCCAGGCATTTACCAAGTAGTAATCGAGTATCAACACGAACAAGCAGGTCGCTATGCAGCCCGGGCGGGGGTGCGGATGTGCCAAAGCATTGCCGAGACAGGCACTTATCCAGCAGCAGAATTAGTCCAAGATTTGAGAGACCTGAGAGAATTTGCTGCGTCGGCAGCCCTAGGGCCGAGCACGGAAACACTGATCAAGGAAGCAGAAGCGCGCGGCATTCCTTGGATACCTTTGAGCGCCCGGTTTATGATTCAACTAGGCTACGGGGTTCACCAAAAGCGGATTCAGGCAACTCTGAGCAACCGCACGGGAGTTTTGGGAGTAGAACTTGCCTGTGACAAGGAAGGGACCAAAAATATCCTCGCCAGCGCCGGTGTACCGGTTCCCAGAGGAACGGTGATTCATTATTTGGATGAACTGCGCGGGGCGATCGAAGATGTCGGCGGTTATCCGATCGTCCTCAAACCCCTAGACGGCAACCACGGCCGCGGCATTACGATCGACATCAATTCCTGGGAAGCAGCAGAAGAAGCTTACGATTTAGCCAGCGCGGCATCAAAAACAAAAAGCGTGATAGTCGAGCGCTATTACGTCGGCCGCGACCACAGAGTATTGGTAGTCAACGGGCAAGTCATAGCAGTTGCAGAACGAGTCCCCGCTAACGTCGTAGGCAACGGCAGATCTACAGTAGAACAGCTTATTGAAGAAGTAAACCGCGACCCGCAGCGAGGAGACGGACACGACAACGTGCTCACCCGGATCACGATCGACAAATTGTCCCTGGATTTGCTGCAAAAACAAGGATACGCGATGGACTCCGTAGTGCCCGCCGGCGAAAGAGTATTTTTGCGGGCGACAGCAAACTTGAGTACCGGTGGAATTGCAGTCGATCGCACCGACGAAATCCACCCAGAAAACGTCTGGCTGTTTTCCAGAGTCGCCAAAATTATCGGTTTGGACATTGCCGGCATTGACGTAGTAACTCCCGACATCTCCCAACCCCTGCGCGATGTCAACGGCGTCATCGTCGAAGTCAACGCAGCACCGGGTTTCAGAATGCACGTCGCCCCGAGTCAGGGTTTACCCCGCAACGTTGCCGGCGCCGTCTTCGATATGCTTTTCCCCTCGCCTCAACCCAGCCGGGTGCCGATTTTAGCGGTAACGGGAACCAACGGCAAAACGACAACCACTCGCCTACTTGCTCACATTGTCAAGCAGACAGGTCAGATTACCGGCTACACGACTACCGACGGGACTTACATCGGCGATTATTTGGTCGAAAGCGGAGACAATACCGGGCCGCAGAGTGCTCAATTGATTTTGTCTGACCCCACGGTGGAAGTGGCGGTGCTGGAAACGGCTAGAGGCGGAATTTTGCGATCGGGCCTCGGCTTCGATCAGTGCGATGTCGGCGTCGTCTTGAACGTCGCGGCAGATCACTTGGGAATTGGCGACATCGACACCGTGGAACAACTAGCCAAACTCAAGAGCGTTCTCGTCGAGTCGGTAATGCCCAAAGGCTATGCAGTTTTGAATGCAGATGACCCGCTAGTATCACAAATGGCCCAGCGTGTCAAGGCTCAAATTGCATATTTTTCGATGAACCCGGACAACGAACTGGTTGCCAAACATACCGCTGCGGGCGGGCTGGCAGCGATTTACGAAAATGGGTATTTGTCGATCTTGAAAGGCGATTGGACGCTGAGAATTGAGCAGGCTGTGAACGTGCCGCTGACGATGGGCGGGCGCGCGCCGTTTATGATTGCCAATGCTTTAGCAGCTTGTTTGGCGGCTTTTGCCCAAGGATTGAAAATAGAAGATATTCGCGCTGCTTTGTCCAGCTTCCAAGCATCCGTCGGTCAAACTCCCGGAAGGATGAATTTGTTTAAATTGGGCAACTATCACGCTTTGCTAGACTACGCCCACAACCCCCACAGCTACAAAGCTTTGGGTAGTTTCGTGCTGAATTGGCCGGGACGGCGGATAGGAGTAGTAGGTGCGCCCGGAGACCGCCGAGATGAAGATTTTGTCACGCTGGGCAAACTTTCGGCCGAGATGTTCGATCGTATTATTGTCAAGGAAGATATTGACAGGCGCGGGCGAGAACCCGGTGTTGTGGCACAGTTAATTTGCCAGGGAATTGCAGAGGCGATTTCTGCAGGAACCGCCAACAAATCCCAAGTTGAATACGAGTTGATTCTCGACGAAACAACGGCCGTTAACAAAGCTTTAGACGAGGCGCAAGCCGGCAGTTTGGTAGTGATTTTACCTGAAAGTGTCAACAAAGCTTTGAGTTTAATTGAGACGCGGAAACCGATTAAGGAATCTGTGGAAGTGCAAAATGGTTTAGAGCGATCGAAGTCACAGGAAAGTTTAAAACCGACTGTTGTGAATCAAGGCTAAACTCTTAAGTTTGATTTCATTACATTATTAATAGGTTGGGTTAACGAAAGGAAACTCAACCTTTTTGCTTTAGACAACCGCCGTATTATCTTTCAATATTTTCTCTGTAACCTCAATCAGTTCGCACACAGAATTTTGCGTAAGTTGTGTAGTTTTAAACCCATGAGCAATAGCGTTCCGCAAAGAAAGCGCATACATTAATAACTGATATTCGGATTTAGAAATCACGCCCTCAACCGTCAGTTCTTTCACTAAATACAGCGGTTCTAATCTTTGCAAACTTAGCTCTTCTTTATGGGCAACAATCCTCAAAGTTGCCTCAACTAAAGACCAAGAATATAGCATTGCTGACTCTAGATGTTGTGTTACAAGTTGCTTGGCGACTTGCAAACCCCACTCTATTTCATGCTCTTGAAAAGAATCCTCAGCTTTGGAAATATCGACTGCATCCTCCGAGTTAGTGATCACTAACTCAAACCTCCAGCCGGGATTTTCTGCTACTGCTTGGGCTAAATTACGTAGATATGTAGTAGAGGGTGACTTGAGTGAAGCGCGTGACTTGACTGCAATAACCACCGATTCTTCGCCCCGGCGCACTATCATATCGGGGCGATAGCTTTTCAGGAATTCAGGTAAATCTTCAAGGTTGGGATGAAATGAAACCTCGTAACCTCTCTCCCGATACTCCTCTGCTAATTTCAGTAATCGCTCTCTTTCTATGTTTGCAGTTGGGGTTGCCATCGTGTCAGTACCTCTTGGTCAGGATCATCAATTACGACAATGTGCAAGAATTCATTGCCACGAGCAAATCCTTCCGCTAGGGTCGAGGTCATATTTTCTACTGTAAAGTTACCCGATAAATTCCTCTGCCGGACTAGAACATCGGTTATTTTAGCGTCATCCACGTAGGCTAAGCCAATAATTGCATCTTGAATTTGCTTTACTATGTTGTCCACATCAATTTTAACAGAATCGTAGAAATACAGCACTTTCGGATGTTATGAGGTACAATATAATCGACTAAAAAATAATATCCCCATGAAAGCATATTCAATTGATTTGCGAAAAAAAATAGTAGCAGCACATAAGCGAGCAAAAGCTGTCTATCCGAACAACCGCAGCAATATTTGCTGTGAGTAAAAGCTTAGTTCAAAAGCTTGTCAAACAACAAAAAATAGAGGGGAATGTACAGCCAAAACCCACAGGGAAACCGAGGTATAGTCATTTGAATAATGCCGAAACAGAGTTAAGAGAAATAGTGACAGCACATCCCGATGCAACCTTACTAGAGTTGTGTGAGCTATTTGCCCACAGAACAGGAAATTGGGTCGGTAAAACAGCAATGTGTACCGCGTTACAGAAGTTGGGATTAAATCGCAAAAAAAAACGGTCAGGAGTAGCCAAGCAGGGACAAAAAGAGTGATGAAGTTAAGGTTAGAGTATTGGGAAAAAGTCAAGGATATCGAGCCAAACAACCTAGTGTTTCTAGATGAGACTGGAGTCTTGCTAGGTTTAAGACGAACTCATGCACGCTCGGAACGAGGAACTAGAGCCTAGGTCGTCAAACCTTTTTATCGAGGGGAAAAAGTCACAGTAATTGGTGCAATTAGTCTCCAGGAAGTAGTGGCATTAATGACAATAGATAACTCGATGGATAGCCAAGCATTTGAAGTATTTATCGAGAAATGTTTAGTCCCAAGATTGTGGTCGGGAGCAGTAGTAGTTATGGATAATTTACCCGCTCATAAACTAGCTTCTATTAAGCCTATGATTGAAGCTGTGGGTGCTTCCATCTTGTGTTTGTCCCCCTACTCTCCTGATTTTAATCCGATTGAATTATGGTGGTCTCAGCTTAAATCTTTGTTGCGACAGTTTTCACCAACCACTACTAAAATGGTTGACACCATAATTGCTGTGGCTCTTGACTTAATGAATCCCAAACATCTCAAAAACTGGTTTACTAATTGCTGCTACTGTACCTCATAACATCCGGAAGTGCTGTAAGTTATCTGGAGCATAACGAGCCCCGTAGCTGTTTTTTGCTCTGAAGACCAGTATTTTTCAGCCTCTTGCCTAACCGTCATTTTCCAAGCTTTAAGACGATCTCGCCTGCGAGCTTGTTGTGATACTGGTGGACCATCTACTATGAACTCAAATCTCGCCAAAGTATTTATAAATAGAAGATCGGGGATTATTTTACAGCACTTTGCTTAACGATTAGGTACAATAGTAGAGGTGATAAGAAAGAGAAAAATGAAACCCTACTCCCTAGA